>CANQTJ010000044.1 GCA_947626705.1 uncultured Clostridia bacterium
TGTCTTTATTTTCAAGTATTTCTATCTTTTTATATATTATTTTATTATTTACGACCACCGCGACAGCGGTTTAGTACAATTGTTATAACTAGTGCAACTAATGTTATTCCTTTATTTTTTTTAATAATTTGTTTTTTTAATTTCATTTGTTATTCTCCCTTCTCTTTTGTTATTTTTTCCATTTTTTAACTATTTATACTTATAGACATTTATGTCATATTTTATAATATTTTATATTTAAAAATATTTACTGTCAATATTTTATGACAAAAATATCATACTTTTTTTATTAATAATGTACTATAATAGTTTCACAATAACGAGGAGGTTTTAGTATGATTCGTAAATACAGACTATTAAAAAATATTTCACAAGAAGAACTTGCAGAAGAAATTAATATTAGTTGGCGACAAATTCAAAGAATTGAACAAAATGAAGACAAAACACGAATCACAACTTTTAGGAAAATTGTTAAAGCTTTAAATATTCCCGATAATGAAATAATAGATTTTATAAAAAAATAACTTAATTAATTTATTAATATTAATTAAGCTATTTTTTTAAGTTATTTTAAACAACATATAATAATATACAGAAAAATTGCAATACACTTCCTAACAATATAAATAAATGAAATACAGAATGTATATATTTTTTCTTTTTTCCAATACCATATAATATAGCACCGACCGTATAAGCAATACCTCCTGATACCAATAAAATTAGCCCCGGTATTCCTAACAATTTAGGTAATAAATTTGCTGTAAATACTATACACCAGCCCATTCCTAAATAACATATCATTGAAAATTTCTTATATTTTTTTATATCTATTGAATTTAATACAATACCTAAAATTGCCATAAACCATATAATGCCAAATATTGACCAACCTAAAGCTGTATTATATTGTCTAAATGTTACTAAACAAAACGGTGTATATGACCCTGCTATTAACAAAAATATTGAACAATGATCTAAAATTTGAAATACTTTTTTAGCTTTTAATCCTGGTTTTAATCCATGATATATACTAGACATTGTATATAAAATAATCATCATAACTCCATATATTATAGAGCTTACTACCGCATAGCTATTTCTATGTATTGCTGAAAATACAATACATAATACTAATGCAACTATTCCAAACGCTCCACCAACTATGTGTGAAACCATATTGAATATTTCCTCTCCTTTTGTATATGTTGGTAGTATTCTGTCTTTTAACTTTGTTCTTGTCATTATATCTCTCCTTTTAATCAAATAATATATTATACATATTCTAACATATAAAAGTTCTTAAATCAAATTTTTTTGTTTTCCCCTTCCTATTTTATCCAAAATATGATACAATAAACAACATCAAAAGATAAAATAGGAGGAATAAAAAAATGGAATTTAATAAGTGTAGTAGATGTGGTAATTTTTTCATATCAAATAATGATGTATGTCCTAAGTGTGAGCCAAAGGATACTTTAGAATTTGAAACTTTTAAAAATTACATTGAAGAAAATGGAGTAACAAATAATTTAGAAACTTTATCTAGTGAAACTGGAATCAGTATAAAAAATCTAAATAGATTTTTAGATTACACAGGTTACAAAAATTTACCTAATCAAAATATAAATTTATAAAATGAAAGGATGTTTTTTATGACAAACGTATTTGATATTTTAGAGGAAAGAGGATATATTGAACAAATGACTCATCCTAAAGAGATAAAAGAGCTTTTTGGAAAACAAAGTGTACCTTTTTATATAGGAATAGACCCAACAGCAGATAGTCTACATGTTGGTCATTTTGTTTCATTAATGGTTGCAAGTCATTTGCAAAAATGTGGCCATAAACCTATTATATTAGTTGGTGGAGGTACTGCTACTATTGGCGATCCTTCTGGTAAAACTGATATGAGAAAAATGCTTTCAAGAGAGCAAATTGATAATAATGTAAAATGTATAAAAAAACAAATTGAAAAGTTTGTTAGTTTTGAAGGCGAAAACGGCGCTATTATTGTAAATAATGCTGATTGGCTTTTAGATTTAAAATTTATTGATTTTATGAGAGAGATTCGGTAGTTTATTTTCTATTAATAAAATGCTTTCTGCTGAATGTTATAAACAAAGAATGGAAACAGGATTAACTTTTTTTGAAATGAGCTATATGCTTATGCAATCTTATGATTTCTTATATTTATATAATAAATATGGTTGTAAATTGCAAATGGGTGGAAACGACCAATGGTCTAATGTTATTGGTGGTGTTGAATTAATAAGAAAAATCGGAAAAGATGATTCTTATGGATTAACCTTTAAACTTCTTACTACTAAAGAAGGTAAAAAAATGGGAAAAACTGAAAAAGGTGCTTTATGGCTAGATCCAGAAAAAACATCTCCTTATGAATTTTATCAATATTGGAGAAATATTGAAGATGAAAGTGTTGAAAATGTATTAAAATTATTAACTTTTCTACCTATTGATAAAATAAAAGAACTAGCATCTTTAAAAGATGAAAAAATAAATGATGCTAAAAAAATTGCAGCTTTTGAAATTACTAAATTAGTACATGGAGAATCTGAAGCTATAAAAGCAGAAGAAGCTTCTAATGCTCTATTTACTGGTTCTGGAAATTTAGACAATATGCCTACTTTTGATTTAAATGGTAATAAAAATATTACTATTGTAGATGCAATTGTTTTAACAGGTATTGCTCCATCAAAAGGTCAAGCAAGAACTTTAATTACTCAAGGTGGTATTTCTTTAAATGAACAAAAAATTAGTGATATTAATTATTGTTTGTCTGAAAAAGATTTTTCTGAAGGATATGCTATCTTAAAAAAAGGTAAAAAAGTATTTTATAAATTAGTATAATAAATTTCATAATATTTATTATTTTTCATAAAGTTTATAATATGACAATTATATTGTTACTAGTCAATATTATTACGTTTTTATTACTTTTTAATGCTGACTAGTAACATTTATTATTATATTAAATTTTTTTAAGGAGCAAAAAAGTGAATTGGTTATTAAAAAATTATATGCAAAAAGATAAAATCATATACATATTTGCATTACTATTAAATATAGGTTCTAAACTACTATCAGAAATTTGGCCACAGAAGAAATGGAAATTAATAAATTTAAAAATCTAAATAATGACTACGTAAACTATAAAACTAAAATTAATTTCAAAATGTATAATTATATAGAGATTCTTAAATTTTTAGGATATCTTATGTGGGCCTTTATGATTTTTTTAGGTGGAATATTTATTGTAAATGGCACATTAACTTTAGGTGAATTTATGATATTTAATAGTTTTATTGATACGATTATGCAACCACTATATAATTTGATTAGCTATATGAATGATTTTAAATATTTTAAGATTTCATTAAATAAAATTAAAACATTTATCAGTGCACAATCTGAGCAAAAAGATTTAGGAACTTTAGAACTACAAACTATAAATAATATTAATTTTGATAATGTAACTTTTAAAGCTGATGACAAAATTGTACTTTCAAATATAAATTTGCAAATAGAAAAAAATAAAACTTATGCCTTTATTGGAGAAATTGGTAGTGGAAAATCTTCAATTGGAAAATTAATTTTAAGAATAATAGATTCAACTAAAGGTAAAATATTGATTAATAATATCGATATAGAAGAATATACACTATTTTCTTTAAGAGATAAAATTGCTTATGTTTCTCAAACTCCTTTCCTATTCTCAGATTCAATTAAAAATAATGTTAATTTTGGAAATCTAAATTTAACAGATGATGAAGTACAATTTTATTTAAAATTAGCTAAAGCTGATTATGTAAAAAATTTAGAAGATGGTATTGAAACAATAATTGGAGAAAATGGAATAAGTCTTTCAGGTGGAGAAAAGCAAAGATTGTCATTAGCAAGAGCTTTAGCTAAAAAGCCACAATTATTAATTTTAGATGATATTACTTCTGCACTAGATTATGAATCAGAACTAGAAGTAACTAATAATATTAATAATTTAGATTATGATTGTACAAAAATAATAATAGCTCAAAAAATTATTTCTGTAAAAAATGCTGATAAGATATTTGTAATGAAATCAGGAAAAATTATAGGAGAAGGAACTCATCAAGAATTATTACAAAGTTGTGATATGTATAAAGAAATTTTTGATATTCAATCTGGAAATGAAAGCGATTTAATTTATATATAGGAGGACAATTTTTAATGACTGTAAATAAATACAATGTAGATGAAAAAAATACAAAATTTTCTTTTAAAAATTATGCTCGTGGTTTAAAATATTTAAAAAAATATAGATGGAAATTATTTGCATTGTTTATAATAGATACAATTGTAATGTTTTCTCATTTATTAATAACAAAACAAATTCAATATATTTTAGATAATTCTGTAGGCAGTAAAAATTATTTAGTTGTCGTACAAGGAATAAGTTTTATGATAATCTTAGTAATAATACATCTTACATTTGACTTAGTTGAAAAAAGACGACTATTAAAAATTAATCAATCGATTGTAATAGATATCAAAAATGACTTGTTTACACATATTCAAAATTTACCTTTTGAATATTTTGATACAAGACCTCACGGAAAAATTACTGTAAGATTAACAGAATATGCATCTAGTGTTGCTGATTTAATAACAGATAAATTACTTTCTACTATATTTTTAATATTAAATATGGGTTTAACATTTATATTTATGATTACAACAAATTTCAAACTTACATTTATAATATTAATAGGTATATTAATATTAAATTTTATACTTGCCATAACCTCTAAACCAAAAAGAAATTTAAGATTAGATATAAATAATAAATATTCAAATTTTAGTGCATATAGATTAGAATGTATTAGAGGAATGGAAACAATACAAGTATTTAATAGACAAAATGAAAACTTATCAGTTATGTATGATTTAACAAATAAATTTAATACTGCAAGAAAAAAACTATTGCCGATTGGAAATACTGGATGGCTTAGCGTACAATTAGTTGAGCATTTAGTTACAACCTCAATTTCTTTTATAGGAGCTATGTTTTTATATCCACAAGTATCAGTAGGAACAATAGTTGCAATGAGTGAGTATTCAACAAATTTTTGGAGTCCTATAAAGGAACTATTTAATATTATTGATGAATTTATTGAATCAATTACATATCTTGAAAGAATATTAGAAACAATAGATGAACCAATTACAATACTAGACAGTCCTAATTCTAAAAATATAAATATAGATGGAAATATAGAGTTTAAAGATGTTACATTTTCATACTTGCCCGGAAAACCTGTACTTGACAATATGAATTTTAAAATATATAACAAAGAAAAAATTGCTTTAGTTGGTGAAACAGGATGTGGAAAATCTACAATTGCTAATTTAATTTGCAGGTTTTATGATATAGATAGTGGAACAATTACAATTGATGGTTTTGATTTAAAAGATTTTAAGCTAAATAGTTTAAGAAGCCAAATTACTATTATGCAACAAGAAAATTATTTGTTTAGTAGAAGTATTATGGAAAATTTAAAATACGGTAATGATAACATTTCCGAATTAGAAGTAATTGAAGCCTGTAAAAAAATGAATATTCATAATTGGATTAATAAGTTTCCAGATGGATATAATACGATTTTAAAAAATAATGGAAAGAACTTATCTGACGGAGAAAAACAAATTTTGTGTTATGCAAGAACTATTATAAATAATCCAAAAATTTTAATTTTAGATGAAGCAACAAGTAAAATGGATACAAAAACAGAAAAAATGCTTCAAGATTTAACTAAAGAAATGATTAAAGATAAAACGTTAATAGTTATAGCTCATAGACTTTCTACTATTATAAATAGTGATAAAATTTATTTTTTGAAAGATAAAAAAATTGTTGAAGTTGGCAATCATAAAGAATTAATGGATAAAAAAGGTAATTATTATAATTTATATATGAGTCAAATGATTTCACAGTAAATATATATAATAGCGGACATTATTAAAAATATTTTAATGTCCGCATTTTTATATTATAGGAAAATTCTCCGAATTTCCTATAATATAAAGCATTCCACAGAAATATTGCTATTAAATACTCATTTATTCAACAACTACATTTTCATCTATTACTTCATTTATTGAATTAGATATTATATTATTTCCTTGTTGTTCTTTTTTCTTATCCTCTTTTTCCTTTTCTTGTTCTAATGAATTAATCAAATTTTGTAATCTCTTAATATCTGAGCCCATAAGTTCCCAATCATTATTTTTCATAGATTCTGATAAATTTTTATTTGCTTTTACTATTGCATCTATTAGTCCTTCTACATCTTCTGTATTTTCAACTTCAATATTTGAAGCTTCCCTTGATAATAAATTTCTTAATGCTTCTTCTAAATTATTACCTATAGCAACTTTGTTTCCAGATGCTACAACTATTTTCTTTAAAGTAGGTATTTTAGATTCTTCATTTAGCATTGTTTGATATATTGATTCAACATATAATAATGTATTGTTTATTGGAACAACTATCATATCTTTAGTTACTCTTGTTCCAGTAGTGTTTAAACTTTTTATTTCTGCCGAAATCATTTCATCTTGTTCAATTTGATTGTCTAATTGCATTGGTCCTAAAATATTACTATCCTGTGAAAATTTATATAATTTTAATTTATTTGTACTTCCATCTGTTGTACCTATCAAATATGAAATTAAATTTTGCTTTGATTCTGGAGTGTATACTTGCACTAATCCAATTTCATTATTATATTCATTATTTATCATTGTATTATATGAATGTAAAGTTGTACCAGAAGATTTTGATATTATAGTATTGTTATACTTTGCAAAATCCCATAAATCATCTGTTCTATATAATACGTCTGATTTTACATTATGATATATCTTTAAAAGCTCAGCTTGGACACTATATAAATATTGTGGATACACAAAGTGTTCTGAGATATCTTGTGCTATTTCTTCATTTATATCTTCAAATAATGTTGGATATACATTTCTATAAGCCATAGCTATTGGATCTGTTTTATCTGTTATGTAAAATTTCATTGTTCCATCATAACTGTCTATTATTACTTTTACTGAATTTCTAATATAATTTATCTTTTCTTTAATTCCATCATGTTCGATTGATATATATTGTGAATATGGATATTCACTTGAAACTGTATAAGCATCTAATACCCATACTATTTTTCCTTCATCTGTTACAACTGTATATGGATTTGAATCATATATTAAATATGGCATTACTTTCTTAGCTCTTTTTATAATATTTCTATTTATTAAAATTTTACTATCTTTTGTCATTTCTGTTGATAATGCCAGTTTTAAATCTCCTGTATTTATTCCTAATATTATTCTATCTATAAAATTAAGTTTTAAACCTGCATCTCCACTATATATTGAAGTATGTTCTATACCATTTTCATCAGTATAATCATATTCTTGTTTATTTTTAGTATTTGTAGCTATTGTATCATTTGTTTCTAATCCAAAATATATTTCTTGCTTTATTGTTCCTAATTTATCATCTCTACCAGATACTTCTTTTTGAATATAATTTATATTTCCTGTTTCAGATACATTTGAAGCTGATATAGCTATTTGTCCTATCCCATGTGTATATTCATACGTTTTATTATTATATGTTCTTCCAGAACTTGCTATCTCTCTAGGAGATATATATAATAATTTGTCTTTTCCATTAATTTTATATTTTGCTATATTTGCATTTCTATAAGAATAATACCCTGTTCCAGTTTGACTATCTTCTAAAGTTTTTAATACAACATCACTATTTATTATTTTTATATTATCAATTATTGAATTATTTTCATCAACTTCTTGTTGTGATATAGTTCCTGTACTTTCCATATTTTGTTCTTCAACATCTATATTGTAAGCAATTTTTGTGTACTTTATATTATTTTCTAAGTATTCCTTTTCTTTATCTAATGTATTAGAATTTACAAATACTAAATTAAAAATAAATATTACAAAAAACATACATACTAAATATCCAGGAATTACAATTAAATTTTTCAAAACTTTTGCTGTATTATTTTGGTTAAATGCTTTTACTGCTCTAATAATAAATACAATAATTACTATTGCAAATATTAAATATCCCCATCTTTGTACTATTACATCAGTATAACCTGCACCTATTATTTCAATATCTTCTGCTGGACTCATATCATTTTTTATAGTTAGCATTTTGTTAAGTGATATATTTGTTATATTTAATGCTGTATATATTGATATAGCAATTGCTATTAATACAACATTTCTAACAGCTTTTTTTACTAATAAACTTTTCCTTAACATTTTACCATCTATACCATCAAAATTCTTATTAAATACAATTATATAATAAATTGCCATATATACCGTTAATCCAACTATTATTCCAATAAAATATATTAATATTGTATTTATTAATGGTTTTTGAAACATATAAAATGCTATATCTAAATTAAATATTGGGTCTGTTATTCCAAAAGATGCATTACTTACACATAACAATATCCTTTTCATCAATATATTGCTTATAAATGCACTTAATATTACCGAAATTATAAAGGATATTGATTTATTTATTAATTTGGGAAATTCTTTCTTTTCTTTTTCAAAAAACTCTTTTAATCCTTTTTTTATTCCTCTATTTGTTAAATAAATTAAAAAATATAATAATATAAAATTAATACCAAAAATTATGCACCTATATTTTAAATTTGTCCAAAAAGCTTGTACATAATTTTCTCCTAATTCTGTATATTGTAAATATGTTCCTCTTAAACTAATAAAGCTTACTAGTGTAAATAATACTATAAATAATATTACTATAGCTATTCTTAGTTTATTATTTTTCTTTTTCAATTTTTACCTCCTTTATAAAATTATATTATAGCTTTTACAAAATCTTCAGAATTAAAAATTTCCATATCATCTATTTGTTCTCCAACTCCTATAAACTTTACAGGAATTTTATTTTCTTCTACAATTCCAATAACAACTCCACCTTTTGCTGTTCCATCTAATTTTGTAAGTACTATTCCTGTTATATCTGCTTCTTGTTTAAAAGCTTTCACTTGTGATATTGCATTTTGTCCTGTCGTTCCATCTATTACTAGTAAAACTTCTTTATCTGAATCTGGCATTTCTTTATTTATTACTTTTTGTATTTTATTTAACTCGTCCATTAAATATTTTTTATTGTGTAACCTTCCCGCTGTATCTACAATTAAAATATCTGCTTGTAATTCCCTTGTTTTTTTAATTGCATCATATACTACTGATGCTGGGTCAACTCCTTCTTCTCTTTTTACTATATCAGCTCCTGCCCTTTTAGCCCATATTTCTAACTGTTCTACTGCTGCTGCTCTAAATGTATCAGCTGCTGCAACTACCACTTTTTTGCCATCTTTTGCAAGTCTGTTCGCCATTTTTCCAATTGATGTGGTCTTTCCTACTCCATTTACTCCTACTACTAAAATAACTGATGGTTTTGTATTTAAATGCAAACTAATATCTGTTACATCTAATATTTTTTTCATTTCTTCTCTTAGTGCTTGTTTAACTTCTTCTTCATCTTTTATATTTTGTTTTTTTATTTTTTCTCTTAAATTTGATATTATATTTATTGATGTATCCATTCCTATATCTGACATTATTAATACTTCTTCTAATTCATCTAAAAAATCTTCATCTACTTTTCTAAAAGTGCTAAATACATTATTTATTTTTTCATCAAGTGATGTTTTTGTTTTGCTTAAACCTGTTTTTAATTTATCAAAGAATCCCATAATATCCCCTCTTTTTTAAGATTTGTTTTTTATATTAATAATTTAATTTTTATAGTTTTTGTTTATGTTTGTTATTTTATCATACTTTTTGCTATATGTCTATGTTTTTACTATATTTAAGTTTTGATATTTTTTAGAGAACTTACCTCACAGTGCTCGTATTATATTGATTTTTTGAACTATTTTGTTCATTACATAAAAAAAGAACTTGTAATATAAGAAAACACGCCTCTTTCACTCAGGCTCAATCAATTCTGTTATATTTTGAATAAATAATTTGTGCAACTGTAATTAATTTAGAAATTCTTAAATCATTTTATGGAAAGAGTTCACTTCTAGTGGAAGGGTGCCATAAAATGATTTTAGAATTTTTTAATTAATGAAAGGAAGCCAAAGGATTTATGAAAAATATAACAAATTGATTGCCCGTGAACATTCCTCATTTTCTTATATAAACAAGTTCTATTTTTTTATTTCATTCAAGCAATAGTTCAAAAAATCAATATAATACGAGCACTGTGAGGGAAGTTCTCAAAAAAATACTGAAACTAAAATTTTATAATATCTTTAATTACTTCTCCCGCTACAATTAAACCTGCAACTGATGGAACAAAAGATATACTTCCTGGTATTTGATTCCTAACTGTACACTTTCTTTTTGTTTCTGGAGGACATATACATTGTGTTTTACAACTATATTCCATATTTTCATTAATATTAATCGGTTCTTCTTTTGAATAAACCACTTTAAGTTTCTTTACTCCTCTAGCTCTTAGTTCTTTTCTCATCACTTTAGCTAATGGACACACACTAGTTTTATAAATATCTGTTACTTCAAATCTAGTTGGATCTAATTTATTCCCTGTTCCCATACAAGATATAATAGGAATATTAATTCTTTCTGCTCTCATTACTAATTCAATTTTTGCAGTTACAGTATCTATACTATCTACTATATAATCCACTGTATTATCTAATATTTCCTTACTTTCTGGCATAAAAAATTCTTGATATATTTCTACATTTGCATTTGGATTAATATCTAGTATTCTTTCTTTTGCTACTTCAACTTTAGGTTTACCTACTGTTTTATGTGTTGCAATTAATTGTCTATTTATATTTGTTAAACAAACCTTATCATCATCTACCAATATAAAATTTCTTATACCAGCTCTTACTAATCCTTCAACTACAAAAGAACCTACTCCTCCAATTCCAAATATTGCAACTTTTGCATTTTGTAATTTTTCTATTCCTTTTTTTCCAATTAATAATTCTGTTCTTGAAAATTGATTTAACATTTATTATTTCCCCTATCTTTTATATGTATTTCTCACTATTAATTAACTAATTCAAAATATTCTCCCTTGTTAGCCATAAGCTCGTTGTGATTTCCTTCTTCTACTATTTTACCATCTTTCATAAGTAAAATTTTATCACATTTTTTAATAGTAGATAACCTATGTGCTATAATAAAGCTTATTTTCCCTTTCGTTATTTCTTCTATTGCTTTTCTTACCATCATTTCAGATTTATATGATAGTGATGCTGTTGCTTCATCAAGTATTATAATTTCTGGATTTTCTACCATTACTCTAGTAAAATTTATATGTTCATTTTTCAAACTCATTTTTTCTATTTTTAAAAAACTCATAAAAATATCTTACATTTTCAAGTTCACTCCATTTTTGTGTTCTATAATCTTCAGTATCTAAGTTATATATTTTAGCATTTAAAATTCCTAACATAAATGGAGAATGTGTTGCTCTTCTCTGGTATTCTATTTATTTTTTTAAAATTTTCGTTTTCTCCTAACTCATACTCACATTTACTGCTATATTCTTCAAAATAATCTATTGTTCCAATAACTTTCGGATTGTTTCTTTCTTTTCCCTTTAAATTTAATTTATGTGCTATAATATAAATATATCATATCTACCCCAACAATTTATAGTAAATTTAATATTGTTTTCTTTATAATATTCATAAAAACTTTTAATGCTTATAATGAATATTACATATAAAATCATAAATTTATCTCCATATATCTCCATTTATATGTTTTGTTAATGCCATAATAAAAGCATTTTTTGTTAAATCAATTCTTGATACTTCATCTTTTGTCAAGAAACTTATTCCACCTTTTCCCTTACTTAATTCTTTTCCACTAAATATTTTATCCATAACTTTTCCAAGTTC
>CANQTJ010000045.1 GCA_947626705.1 uncultured Clostridia bacterium
TAAAGCACCTAAGTATGCACATATTGCTCCTATTATGAAAAATGATAATGGAAATAAAAGAAAACTAAGTAAAAGAAAAGATCCAGAAGCAGCAGTAAATTATTATGCAGAGGAGGGAATTCCAGAAACAGCAGTAAAAGAGTATTTATTAAATATTGCAAATTCCACATTTGAAAATTGGAGAAGGACAAATATAGATAAAACTATGGAAGAGTTTGAATTACAACTAAATAAAATGAGTGTAAGTGGTGCATTATTTGATATGGTAAAATTATTAGATGTATCAAAAATAGTTATATCAAAAATGTCAGCAGAAGAAGTATATCAAAAATCACTTAATTGGGCAAAAAAATATGATTCAGAATTATTCTCAATTTTGCAAGATAAAGAATACGCTTTAAAAGTATTTGGAATAGAAAGAGGAAATCAAAAACCAAGAAAAGACATTTCAAAGTGGTCAGATGTAAAAGAAAATATATCATATATGTATGATGAACAGTTTGAAAAGGACACAAATGAATATCCATATCAAGTAATAAATGATAAAGAGTCAATTAATAAAATATTAAATTTATATATGGACAAATATTATAATGAAAATGATGATAAACAAACATGGTTTGATAAAATAAAAAATTTAGCTGAAGAAATGGGATATGCTAAAGAAGTAAAAGATTTTAAAGCAAATCCAGATAAATATAAAGCACATGTTGGAGATGTAAGTACTGTATTAAGAGTTGCTTTAACAAAAAGAACTAATACTCCTGATATGTACGAAATTATGAAAGTTTTAGGCAAAGATAGAATAAAGGAAAGATTTATTAAAGCAATAGCAATATGTAAATAATATATATATTTAAAAGATAAATAGCTAAAAAATATTAATAACTATGTTGCCTTAAAAAAAGAAAGGAATATAATTTATTATGGAATATAATATAGGAGATGTTGTTAGAACAAAAAAACAACATCCTTGTGGCAGTAAACTATGGGAGATAATAAGAATTGGAGTTGACTTTAAATTGAAATGTAAAGGTTGTAATCATATTGTTATATTGCCTAGAGAAAAAGCCTTAAAAATTATAACAAAGAAAGTAGAAGAAAATTAAATTACCCCCAACAAAACATTTACAGATGTTTTGTTGGGGGTTTTGACGTTTACCTACTATGACACGAGCATTTTAAATTCATTAAATTGCTCTTTTGTATAAAACCCTATTTTTACCTTGATTGACTCTCCATGATCTTCTGCGGAAATGATTTTTCCTGAAAGATTGATAGTGTTTTTTAACGATGGGATATAATCCATCAATTTCTTTATGGAATCTTCATCGTTACCCACTTTGAAATCTTCATCAAAAGCTAAGTAGCTTTTATTGAAACAAAACGTTCCCTGAAAATTCCGCTTCGATTTTTTACCAGCACTAACACATTTCTTAATGAGTCGTGCTTCTTCGTCTGAATTAATTTTAGACTTAGAAGCTTTCTCATATTTGGCTTCAATAATTGGTAATAAAAAATTAGCTCGAGCTTTTGCTAATCTTTTATTCTGACGGCGCTGAGCCCTGCGAGATGGTTTTATTTCAAACAACTCTTCATCTTTAGCTTCTAACAAAGAGTTCGACCGAGCCTTTGCCAGTCTTTTTTTATAACGGCGCTGAGCCCTGCGAGATGGTTTTATTTCAACCAACTCATATGCATACCGACATTCCACACATTCTGGAATATCATCTTCGTCGGCGAATCCCATATAAACAGGACATGCCTGACATAAGGATAAAGATGAGTTTGTTCTGTTCAAAGTAGATTTTGTCATAAAATTTTCCTCCTGCTATTAAATATTTGCTAAGCAAAAAAAAACTTAGCATAACTTGAAACTTAGTACATATTAAATATAACATATTCTACATAAAAAGTCAATAATTTACATAATTAAATTTTAGATTTTCTATAATCTAGTTATAATTTACTGTTAATAGTAAACCTAAAAAATAATAAAAGATTAATAATATTATTAGTAACTGTTAGTAACATTTTATAATACATTTTACATAATATATAATATAACATGTAAATAAAAAAGTGTTATGTTGGAGGTGACTTTTATGGAGCCACAAGAAATATTTTGCTGTGATAAAAAAGAAGAAAAATGTAATAAGAAAAATTGTTTAGGAATAGTAGCAATAATATTATTAGCTTCTTTTGCATTAGTTTTAGGATTATTAATAGGTTCAGCAATAGCTACTGCTATAACAGCAGCTTTAGCAGCAGTAATAGTATTAGCAGTAGTTCTTGGATTATTATTAATACTAACTTTAATAGTAATATTCTGTGATAGAAAAAAAGAAAAAAAATGTAAAAAGTGTTGCTGTTAATATATTAAAAGCCTGTCAAAAATGTTTTGACAGGTTTTTAAATTATAAATATTTTTCAATTTCATTCCAAACGTCATCTGTATAAATTTTTCTTTCAGAAGAAAAAGGAAACGTAGGAATATCTCCTATAGGATTAAGTCGTTTTTGTAAACTTTTAGATATATCATTAACTTTTGTAATAGCAACTTTATCAGCTTTGTTCGCTAAAATTATAAAAGGTATACCTGAACGTATAACATAATCATACATAAGTTTATCATTTTCAGTAGGCAAATGACGGATATCAACTAAAAAAATAATTAAACAAATTTGTTGTCTGTTAAAAAGATATTCTTCGATAAAATGACCTACTTGTTCTTGTTCTTTTTTTGACATTTTACTATATCCATAGCCAGGTAAGTCTACAAAGTAAAATTTTTCATCAATATTATAAAAATTAATTTGTCTAGTTTTACCAGGTTCACTACTTGTTCTAGCTAATTTTTTTCTATTTATCATAGTATTTATAAAACTGGATTTCCCAACATTAGATTTCCCAACTAAAACGATTTCAGGTAGATTATTTTTAGGATATTGATTAGGTTTAACTGCTGAAATTTCAAATTTAGGATTATTTACTATCATTATTTTCTCCTTTTGACAAGTAATTTTATTTTTAAGTTTCGGTTTTTTATAATTTATTTTTTTAAAATCAATATTCTATAAGAAAAAAATCAAAATTAAAATTTAATTTTTTCTAAGCCACCCATATAAGGTCTTAAAACTTCTGGAACAATAACACTACCATCAGGTTGATAATTATTTTCCATAATAGAAATAAGCATACGTGGTGGAGCAACAACAGTATTATTTAAAGTATGAGCATAATAATTTCCATTTTCGCCTTTAATTCTAATGCCTAAGCGTCTTGCTTGAGCATCAGTTAAGTTTGAACAACTACCAACTTCAAAATATTTCTTTTGTCTTGGAGACCAAGCTTCAACATCACAAGATTTAGCTTTTAAATCTGCTAAATCTCCAGAGCAACATTCTAAAGTTCTAACTGGAATATTCATACTTCTAAAAAATTCAACTGTATAAGACCACATTTTATCATACCACTCCCAAGATTGCTCAGGTTCGCAGACTACAATCATTTCTTGCTTTTCAAATTGATGAATTCTATATACACCACGTTCTTCTATACCATGAGCACCTTTTTCTTTTCTAAAACAAGGAGAATAAGAAGTCATAGAATAAGGTAAATCTTCTTTTTTTAGAATTTGGTCTTTAAATTTACCAATCATAGAATGTTCACTCGTACCAATTAAATATAAATCTTCTCCTTCAATTTTATACATCATAGCGTCCATTTCTTCAAAGCTCATAACTCCAGTTACAACATCACTTCTAATCATATAAGGAGGAATACAATAAGTAAAGCCTTTATTTATCATAAAATCTCTAGCATACGTTAAAACAGCAGAATGAAGTCTTGCAACATCTCCTAGCATGTAATAGAAGCCATTTCCAGCCACACGTCTAGCACTGTCTAAGTCAAGCCCACCTAAAGACTCTAAAATATCTCCGTGAAATGGAATATCATAGTCTGGAACTACAGGCTCGCCATATTTTTGAATTTCTACGTTTTCACTATCATCTTTACCAATAGGAACAGATTTATGCATAATATTAGGTATTTTCATCATTCTAACTTTAATTTCTTCTGCATATTCATTTTCTAATTTTTCATTTTCTTCTAGTTTTTCATTAATTTCTTGTACTTTAGATTTTATATTTTCAGCTTCATCTTTTTTTCCTTCTCTCATGAGATTGCCTATTTCAGAACTTAGAGATTTTCTTTCAGCTCTAAGATTATCTCCGTTTAATTTAGCTTGTCTACTTTTTATATCTAATTCAATAACTTCATCAACTAAAACTAATTTATTATCTTGAAATTTATTTTTTATATTTTGTTTAACTACATCTGGATTTTCTCTTAAAAACTTTATATCTATCATAATAATTCCTCCAATATTTAATTATTTGTTACAATTCACAGTTAGTAAATTTTTATTGGCAGTGATTGTAACAATTATTTCTCAATTATATATTTAAGATAAGATGATGACATTATATAATATCTTTTTTTAAATATCAATAAAAAATCATAAAATTAATAAAAGAGATTGCAACTAAAAAATACTTATGATATTATAAACAATATAATAAATGACATAATAAAAAGTAAGAAAGGAAAGAAACAATGGAAAAAAGTGAAGATACATGGGAATTTATAGAAAAAAATAGTAAAACTATCTTTTTTATAATAATATCTATAATGGCATTTTATCTAAGAACATTATTAATACACAATGTTACTAGTGATTTTAAATATTGTATAAATGAATGGTTTAATGACTTAAAATTAAATGGCGGATTACTTGGGCTAAAATTAGATATAGGAAATTATAATGTACCATATTTGTTTATTTTAGCATTATTAACATATTTACCAATAAATAATTTAGTATCAGTAAAAATGGTATCAATAATATTTGATTTTATATGCGCAATTACAATAAAGAAAATTGCAGAAATTTTATTAGAAAATAATAAAAATAAAGAATTTATTAGTTTATTAATATATGCAATAGTTTTATTTTTGCCAACTGTAATATTAAATTCAGCATATTGGGGACAAGCAGATTCTATATATACTGCATTTATATTAATATCCTTAAAATATGTATTAGAAAAGAAATATTTTAAAGCATTTATATTTTTAGGTATAGCATTTTCATTTAAATTACAATTTATTTTTATACTACCATTATATATAATATTATATATTTCAGAAAGAAAATTCTCTATATCTTATTTTGGTATAATACTTTGGATATATGCTATAATGCTTTTACCAGCTGTAATTTTTGGAAGGTCATTAATTAGTTGTGTAAATATATATGTTAGCCAATTAACAGAATATGACGAGTATATAAGTATGAATTTTCCAGGAGTATGGAATTTATTTTTGCCAATAGGTACAGAAGGCAATTTAGTATTTTCACCAAATAATGACGTATCTAAAATTGGAATATTAATAACTATATTTATATATAGTATATTTGCATATACAATTTTTTATAAGAAAATAAAATTAGATAAACAAAAAATAATAGAGATTGCTTTATGGTCAGTAATGATTGCAACATTCTTTTTACCACATATGCATGATAGATACTTATTTTTAGGAGATTTATTAAGCATATTATATTTCATATATAATAGAGATAAATTATATGTGCCAGTTGGAATAACATTGATATCTACATATTCATATTGTGTATATTTATTTGAACAATGTGCAATACCAATACAATACGTAAGTTTTTTAAATTTAATACTAATAGTGCTTATTACTAAAGATATGTGTAAAAAATATTTTAAAGAATAATAAAATAAAAAAAATGGGGTAAATTATAATCAGGAGGAAAGTATGCTAATAGAAATACTTAAATTTATAATTTATTCCATTTTAATTGTTATTATATCAAAATACATATTAGTAAAAATACTTAGAAAGTTAGCAGAAAGCTTAGATTTAAAAGCAAAAACAATAGGAAATATTGCAGGATATGCAACATCAGTTCCAGAATTTTTAACAATAACAACCTCAAGTCTAAGAGGACTTTCAGGAGCAAGTATGTATAATATTTTAAGTTCTAATATTATAAATCTTATTCAATATTTAGGGTCTGTTATAATAAATAAAAATGGATATATATTAAAAAATAAAGCTATAAAAGTAGATTTAATTTTAGTAGTAATAACAATAATAATACCAATGATTTTATTAAAATTAAATATAGAATTAGAAATGTGGATTGTACCAATTTTTATTATTTTATATACATTATTTATATTTTTAAATAATAATGTTCATAAATTATATTTAGAAAAGCAAGACACTGAAATAGAAGTAGAAATAGAAAAAGAAAAAAGATGGGAAAAGAAAAATAAAAAGAAAACTATTAAATATTCTACTATTTTAATAATAACAGGAGTTATTTTATTTATAATAGGACAATTATTAGGAAATACATTAGAAAATTTGTGTAATTTATTTAATATTTCTGAAATTATTGTTGGAGTGTTATTAGGATTTATAACTAGTATACCAGAACTTATTACTTTTTTAGAATCTCAAAAACACAATAAAAAGTTTAAAGATGATATGTTAGGAGTAGTAGAGGCGACAAATAATTTATTAACTTCTAATATTGTAAATTTATTTGCTATCCAAACAATAGGTATTTTAATTATTAGTATAATATAAAAAAGGACCGTAAAGGTCCTATTCTATTGCATTAAATATTTAAAATAGTTACTTAAATATTCAATCTGATTTGGAAGCAGAGGTTTTATAGCAATCATTTCATAACTATTATAATATACTATTACCATTGCTGCTTTTTCATAATTGCCATCAGAGTTTCTACAGTAAACAATATAATTAAATTTGTTTCCTTTTTGACACTCAATTTTTAAATTAATTATATCGCTAAAATATCTTTCGATATATAATTGTTCATACTGTGAAACATTTTTAGCAAAATTGATTGAAACAATGTCGCTAGTAACTATTTCTGCACTAGCAAATAGTTTGTAGTTACCAAAAAAACTTTTCCGGTAAACAAAATACAAATTGAAATCTTTTTTAGAATGCTCAAATTTGAAAAGTTCTTCATAATTATTTTTCATTAGGCAATCTCCTTTCATTCTTAGACAACAGTTAAATTATATAATATTATAACATATTTTATATTAAAAATAAACAGTTCACAAAAAATTCACAAATTTTTTTAGCAAAATGTATTGACAAGTGCTAAAAAAGGATATAATATATACAAAGATTAGCAATCGAAAAGGAAGAGTGCTAAAAGAGGTGATTAAATGCTAGAAGAAAGAAAAAAAAAGGTACTACAAGCAATAGTAGAAGAATATATAAACACAGCAGAGCCTGTGAGTTCTAGCTCACTAACAAATAATTATGACTTAAATTATAGTAGTGCAACAATAAGAAATGAGATGGCAGACTTAGAAAAAGCAGGATATTTAGAAAAGACACATACATCAAGTGGAAGAATACCATCAGAAAAAGGATATAGATACTACGTTGATGAGTTATTAAAAGATGACAACATAAGTCTAGAAGAAATTAAATATATAAGTGAAAAATTAGAAACAAAAGTAAATGAAATTGAAGATTTAACAAAAATTGCAACAACAACGATTTCAGAAATAACGCATTATACAACATTAGCAATAGGACCAAGTACAGAAGATTTATTAATAGAAGAAATAAAATTTGTATTATTAGGTCCAAGAATGTTAATGGCAATAATTTTAACTAATACAGGAATGGTAAAAGAAACAATAATAAAATTTGAAGAAGACATTTCAGAAAAGCAAGTAGAAACAATAAATTATATGTTCAATCAAAAGTTAAAGGGACAACCGTTAGATATCATTGATAGCCCATTAGAGGAATACTTGATAAATGAAATGAAATATAGCATAAAAGTTATTAGACCAATAATAGAGCAAATAAAAAAAGTAATATCTGAAGATAGAAAGTTATACTTAGAAGGTGCAAATAAATCATTTGATTTGCCTGAATTCAATAGTTTAGCAGTTGCAAGAAACTTTATAAATATTATTGATGAAAAAGACTTAATGACAGATATTTTAAATTCAGGATTTGCAAAAGATATTAATGTATATATTGGAGATGAAAACGAAAAAAAAGAACTTAAAGATTTTAGTATTATTACTTTTAAGCATAAAGTAGGAAATAAGGACTTAGGAACAATAGGCATTATAGGACCAAAAAGAATGGACTATTCAAAAGTAATTTCAGTTATGAAATATATAAATAAAAAATTAAAAGATAAAGGAATATAGAAAGGAGAAATAAGATGGCAGAACAAGAAGAAAAAGAAAAAAAAGAAGTACAAAATCAAGAAAAAGAAGAAAATACAGAAAATAATGAATTACAAAAAAAACAACAAGAATTAGATGAGTTAACTGATAGATACAAAAGAATATTAGCAGAATTTGAAAATCATAAAAAAAGAAGTCAAAAAGAAAGAGAAGGTTTATACAACTCAATATTAGGAGATATTATTGAAATAATACTTCCAATATTAGATAATCTTGAAAATGCTGTTAAAGTAGAAACAACAGATGAAAATTATAAAAAAGGAATAGAACTTGTACTAAAACAATTTCAAGATGTACTTAAGGCAAAAGGTGTTGAAGAAATAAAAACAATTGGAGAAACTTTTGATCCTGAACTACACGAAGCAGTAAGTAGTGTACAAGATGATAACAAAGGTGAAAAGGAAATAGTTCAAGAATATAGAAAAGGATATAAAATAGGACATAAAGTTATTAGACATAGTATGGTAGTTGTAGCTAACTAAGTTAACTATTTTTACTATAATAGCTTTACAGGTAACTATGAAAATAAACAGATAAAATTTTCAAACATTAAAAAAGTTATTAATTTTAAAAAATATAAATAAGCGAACTCTAAAGATTGTCTAATCAATTTTTTGAAAAATATGAATAAAAACTAAAAAAGTTGTAGGACAAAACTCTAAATACTTTTTGAATGACAATGAATAGAGTAAAGCAAAATGAAAGGAAGGAATTTTAAATGGGAAAGATTATAGGAATTGATTTAGGAACAACAAACTCATGTGTAGCAGTTATGGAAGGAGGAGAACCAGTAGTTATACCAAATGCAGAAGGTAATAGAACAACACCATCTGTAGTTGCATTTAATAAAAATGGAGAAAGATTAGTAGGACAAATAGCAAAACGTCAAGCAGTTACTAATCCAGAAAATACTGTTATTTCAATAAAAAGAAAAATGGGAACAGCAGATAAAGTAACAATAGAAGGAGATAAGTTTACTCCACAAGAAGTATCAGCAATGATATTACAAAAATTTAAAGCAGATGCTGAAAATTATTTAGGTCAACAAGTAACACAAGCAGTTATCACAGTTCCAGCATACTTTAATGATAGTCAAAGACAAGCTACAAAAGATGCAGGAAAAATAGCAGGACTTGAAGTATTAAGAATTATAAATGAACCAACAGCAGCAGCTTTAGCTTATGGAATGGACAAAGAGCAAGACCAAAAAATATTAATCTATGATTTAGGTGGAGGAACATTTGATGTTTCTATACTAGATATTGGAGATGGAGTATTTGAAGTTCTATCTACAAGTGGAAATACACATTTAGGAGGAGATGACTTTGATAATGCTATTATAGATTATCTAGTTGACGAATTTAAAAAATCAAATGGAATAGACTTAAAAGCAGATAAAATGGCAATGCAAAGATTAAAAGAAGCAGCAGAAAAAGCAAAAATAGAATTATCAGGAGTACAACAAACACAAATCAATTTACCATTTATTACAGCAGATAGCACAGGACCAAAACATTTAGATGTAACTTTAACAAGAGCTAAATTTGAAGAATTAATACATGATTTAGTAGAAGCAACAGCAGGACCAGTAAATCAAGCATTAAAAGATGCAGGATTAACATCAAATGATATACACAAAGTATTATTAGTTGGAGGTTCTACAAGAGTTCCAGCAGTACAAGAAGTAGTTAAAAGAATAACTGGTAAAGAGCCAGATAAAGGAATAAATCCAGATGAATGCGTAGCAGTAGGAGCAGCAATTCAAGGAGGAGTACTTTCAGGAGATGTTAAAGACTTAGTATTACTTGATGTAACACCACTTTCACTTGGAATAGAAACATACGGAGGAGTATTTACAAAATTAATAGATAGAAATACAACAATACCAACAAAAAAATCACAAATATTTTCAACAGCAGCAGATGGTCAAACATCAGTAGAAGTGCATGTTTTACAAGGAGAAAGAGAAATGGCTGCATATAATAAAACATTAGGAAGATTTCAATTAACAGGAATACCAGCAGCACCAAGAGGAGTTCCACAAATAGAAGTAACATTTGATATAGACGCAAATGGTATAGTACATGTATCAGCAAAAGATATGGCAACAGGAAATAGCCAAAATGTATCAATTACAGCATCAACAAATCTAACAGATGAAGATATTGATAAAGCAGTAAAAGATGCAGAAGCACATGCAGAAGAAGATAAAAAGAAAAAAGAAGAAATTGAAGTTAAAAATAATGCTGAAAGTTTAGTATACAATAGCGAAAAAACACTAAAAGATTTAGGAGATAAAATAAGTGGAGAAGAAAAAGCAAAAGTAGAAACAGAAATAGAAAATACTAAAAAAGCTTTAGAAACGAACGACACAGAGAAAATTAAAGAAGCTACTGAAAAATTAACAAAAGTATTTTATGATATGTCAGAACAATTATATAAAAATGCAAATCCTAACGAAACACAAGCAAATGGAGAAGGTGAAACAAACACAACAACAGATGAAGGTACAAATGGAGATAATGGAAATGTATATGATGCAGATTATAAAGTAGAAGATGATAAATAGGGAAATGGGGCCAGGCTTTAAATCCCTCATTTTATAGAAATAGTTATTAATATTAATTATATAATAAAAAATGAGGAATTTAAAGCCTGGTGCAAATTTTAAAGGAGAAATAAAAATGTCAGAGAAAGATTTAACTATATCTGAAATGAAAAAAATGCAGTTAGAACTATATGAAGTAAATAAAGAAAAATGGAATGATATGAAACCAGAATATGTGCCTTGTGAGTAAAGCAAGAAAGGAATGGATTTAAAAATGGCAGGAAAAAGAGATTATTATGAAGTTTTAGGAGTTAATAAAAATGCAACAGATGATGAGTTAAAAAAAGCATATAGAAAATTGGCAAAAAAATATCATCCAGATGCAAATCCAGATAATAAAGCAGAAGCAGAAAAGAAATTTAAAGAAGTAAATGAAGCGTATGAAACGTTATCAGACCCACAAAAAAGAAGAATGTATGATCAATTTGGTCCAGATGGCCCACAAGGTTTTGGAGGAGGTCAAGGACCATTTGGTGGAGGATATTCTTATACAACTTCTGGTTTTGACGGCTTTGGAGATTTTGGAGATTTAGGAGATATATTTTCATCATTTTTTGGTGGTGGATTTGGAGGAAGACAATCTTCTAGAAAAAACAATGGACCAAGAAAAGGCTCAGATTTAAATTTAAATATGGATATAACATTTGAAGAAGCTTTTTTAGGAGTTGAAAAGGAAGTTATTATAACAAGAAATGAATCTTGCGAAATTTGCCATGGAACAGGAGCAAAGCCAGGAACAAATCCTATCAAATGTCCACAATGTCATGGAACAGGGCAAGTAACACAAGTTCAAAATACAATATTAGGGCAAGTTCAAACAACTAGAACATGTAGCAATTGTCACGGAACAGGGGAAGTAATAACCGAAATTTGTGAACATTGTAAAGGAAAAGGCACTGTAAGAAAGCAACCTAAGATAAAAGTAAAGATACCAGCAGGTATAGATGATAATCAGACAGTAGTTCTAAGAGGAGAAGGAGAGCCTGG
>CANQTJ010000046.1 GCA_947626705.1 uncultured Clostridia bacterium
ACAGTAAAGGGAAATGTAACGGGAACAGGAAGTAATGTAGGAGGAATAATAGGATATAATTATTGTACAAAGATAGCAACAGCAGAATATAGTGGAACAGCAACAGGAGGAACATATACAGGAGGACTAATAGGAAATAATGGTTCAGGAACAATAGAAAATGGAAAGACAAGTGGAACAGTAGTAATAGGGCAATCAGGAGCAGATGATATAGGAGGACTAATAGGGTATTTTGGAAGTGGAACAATAACAAAATGTTATAGCAGCTCAAATGTCCAATTAGGATCTAATATAGGAACTGCAGAAAATGTTGGAGGACTAGTTGGAATGAGTTCGGGCGCAATAGAAAAATCAGCGGCATCAGGAGCAGTTACAACAAACACTTCGAATTGCTATTATGTAGGAGGATTAGTAGGATATAATTATTCTGCGATAACAAATGCATATTCAACAGGAAAAGTAACAGGAACAAGTTATGTAGGAGGACTAGTAGGATATCAGTATAATGGAACGATAACAAATACATATTCAATATCAGAAGTAGTAGGAGCATCAAATACAGGAGGATTAGTAGGAATCAGAAATAGTGGATCAGCTGTAAATTCATACTGGACGAAAGAACAAAGTAAACAAACAACGAGTGCGCTAGGAGAAGTACAAACAGTTGCATGGCTAAAAGTAAAACAAAACCTAGTAAGTAAAAATTGGGACTTTACAACAATATGGGGAATAAATGAAGGATCAAGTCTACCATACATAAATGGAATAACCGTGCCACCTATATTATCGACATTCTAAAGAGGTTTATAGGTATAACCTTAAAGTAAAAACCTAAATATAAAATTTAAGGAGAAAAACATGGCAAAAAAGAAAAAAGCATCTAATAATCTAATAAAAATTCTAATGCTTTTAGTATTTATAGTTGTTGCAATTACATTAATTGTTCTTGTAAATAATAGAATAAAAATTCCTTCTCAAAGTAATAATGATGGAGTAGTTGCAACAGATGATGTAGATGATAATAGCGATATGAAAGAATTAACAGAAGAAGAACAAAAAAATTATGAAATCTCAGATGTAAAAGTTGCAGAAGATGACGGAATAACGACAATAACAGGGAAGATTGCAAACAATGGAAAAGAGACAAAGAAAGTCGTTATAAACATTAAATTCTATTCAGATGATGATAAGATAACAGGAGCAACAAGTGAGAAAGTAGTTGTAAATGCTAAGGAAGTTAAAGACTTTAGTATGATGATCCAGGATAGCTTATCAAAATATAAGTATGATATAATTGCAGAGTACTCAAACTAAAACAATAAAAAATATGCATAAAAATAGATAGAAGGTTTTCTAAACTTTCTATCTATTTTAATTATTAATCGACATAATATAGGAAGGATTTAAAAATAAGATGTCGAATAATATAATATATTAAAAGGAAGGTAAAAAGATGGTACGATATGAAAATAGCTTGATAGAAGAGATTAAAGGCAATATTGACATCGTAGATATAATTTCACAATATGTTTTACTAAAAAGAAAAGGAAGAAACTATTTTGGATTATGTCCATTCCATAATGAAAAATCACCATCTTTTTCAGTGTCTGAGGATAAACAAATATTTCACTGCTTTGGATGTGGAGCAGGTGGAGATGCTTTAGTTTTTTTACAGAAAATAGAAAATATTAATTTTAATGAGGCTTTAGAAATTCTTGCAGATAGAGCAAATATTACACTTCCAAAAATAGAAACAAGTAAAGAAGAACAAGAAAAACTTCTTATGCAAGAAAAAGTATATGAAATAAACAAAGTTGCTGCTGAATTTTTTCATCAAAATCTATATAAATCTTCTGCAAAACCAGCACAAGAATATGTAAAAAAGAGAAAATTAGATAATGCAACTTTAAAAAAATTTCAAATAGGGTATTCTGGAAACTTTGATGATTTGTATAAAGAATTAAAAAGACAAGGCTTTCAAGATAAAGAAATATTTGAATCAAAGCTAGTACTAAGATCAAAAAATGGTATAGTAAATGATGCTTTTAAAAAAAGATTGATGTTTCCAATAAAAGATGTAAAAGATAGAGTAATAGCATTTGGAGGTAGAGCGCTTGATGACTCTAAACCTAAATATATAAATTCTCCTGATACTATATGCTATAACAAAGGAAAAAATTTATACGCATTAAATATAGCTAAAAAAACGGATAAAGACTATATCATAATGGTGGAAGGATATATGGATGCAGTATCTTTACATCAAAGAGGAATAGATAATGTTGTGGCATCACTTGGGACAGCCCTTACAGATAGACAAGCTAGACTTTTAAAAAGATATAAATCTAAAGTGATAATAGGATATGATTCAGATAGTGCTGGACAGGGTGCTACAATGAGGGGCTTAGAGATTTTACAAAATATGGGATTTGACATCAGAATCTTGCAACTTGAAGGAGCAAAAGATCCAGATGAGTTTATCATTAAATATGGAAGTGGTAAGTTTAATCTATTTGTACAAAATGCAATATCATTAGTAGAATTTAAAGTAAAAAATTTAAGACAAAACTTAGATTTAAATCAAACAAATGACAAAATTAAATTCTTAAATGAAGTTAGTGAGATTTTGTCAAAAACAAATAACGATATTGAAAAAGAAGTATATATTGATAAAATTTGTAAAAACTATAATATTTCAAAAGAAGCAATATATGCTCAGCTTAATAAGATTGCTTATGCAAATTCATCAGCCAAAGTGCTAGATAAACAAGTGGCTGTTAAGAAACCAGAAATAATTACTAAAAAAGAAGTAGAAAATTCAAATAGTACAAAAGAAAATTTACTAATATTATTACTTGTAAACGAAGGACAAAAAGTTTATCAAAAAATAAAAAATGAAATTACACCAGATGATTTTAAAGATGAAAAAAACAAAAAAATTGCAAATGTTTTGTATGAAGAACTAGAAAAAGGGGATATTACTAATATAATAGGACTATTTAATGGTGATGAGGAACTTATAAGCCATATTACATATATTTTGTCAAAAGAGTTAGATATAAGTGATATTGATAAAGCAGTTAATGATTTGGTAAATAAATTTTTGATTAACAAACTTTTAGAAGAAAAAAATTTAATACTTAAACAATTAGTTTCTGGAAATTTAGATAAGGAGCAAACAGAACGAATCGAAAATAGACTTAATGAAATAAGTTTGAAAATTGCAAGCATAAAGTAAGGAGGAATAAACACAATATGGAGAATAAAGAAAATGAACAAAATGAAGAAACAAAAGAACAATTAACAGATAAAGAAAAAGTCAATAAAATATTATCAAAAGCTAAAGCTAAGGGTAGTATTACTTATGGTGAACTTGCTTCAGAACTAGAAGATGTAAATCCAGAAGAAATAGATAAAGTATTTGATGCATTTGAGGAAATTGGAGGAGATCTTTTAAAAGAAGATGATTTTGAAGATATAGAACCAGATATAAGTGAACTAGAATCAATAGAAGAAGTAGATATAGAAAATAGTCTTACAGACCTAGACGGAATTAATATAGATGACCCTGTAAGAATGTATTTAAGAGAAATAGGAAGAATACCACTTCTTACATACGATGAAGAATTGGAATTAGCCGAAAAAATTATGCAAGGAGACGAGGAAGCAAAACAAAAACTTGCTGAATCAAACTTAAGATTAGTAGTAAGTATAGCAAAAAAATATTTAGGAAGAGGTATGCTATTTTTGGATCTTATACAAGAAGGAAACATGGGACTTATTAAGGCAGTAGAAAAATTTGACTACTCAAAAGGATACAAATTTAGCACATATGCGACATGGTGGATTAGACAAGCTATAACTAGAGCAATAGCTGACCAAGCAAGAACTATAAGAATACCTGTGCATATGGTAGAAACGATAAATAAATTAATTAGAACATCAAGGCATTTGTTACAAAGATTAGGTCGTGAACCTACACCAGAAGAATTATCAGAAGAATTAGAAATGCCTATTGATAGGGTAATGGAAATACAAAAAATTGCACAAGATCCAGTATCTTTAGAAACACCGATAGGAGAAGAAGATGATAGTCATTTAGGAGATTTTATTCCTGATGATGATTCACCAGCTCCACAAGATTCTGCAGCATATACTTTATTAAAAGAGCAACTAGAAGAAGTTATGAATACATTAACACCAAGAGAAGCAAAAGTATTAAAATTAAGATTCGGACTTGAAGACCGGAAAAGCAAGAACACTAGAAGAAGTTGGAAGAGAGTTTGAAGTAACTAGAGAGAGAATAAGACAAATAGAAGCAAAGGCTCTTAGAAAACTTAGACACCCTAGTAGAAGTAAGAAACTTAGGGATTACATGAACTAAAATATTGATAGATTTATACAAAATGGCAGGAATAAATAAAATTCCGCATAAAAAACGATAGAGAGGAAAATAAATATATGTCAGATAAAAAAAATGAAGAAAAAATAAGCTTGACAAGTTATGATCCTGTAGAAACACCAGAAGAAATAATAAATTCAGATAAAAATACAAAAAGAAGAGAAGCTTTTAAAGAAGCATATAAAAGGATAACAACGATTATCCCAGAATACTTTATGTCACAAAGGAAAAGAAGAAAAAATGCAGCTGGTGCAGGAGGAACATCATTCTCACAAAATATTGTTGTTACACCTGAAAAAGTAACAATTGAAAGAAATGAAGAAAAACATACAGAGAATGAAAAAGAAAATGAAAGAGAAATTGGAGAGTAATATATCTTCATATAAATAAAAAACTAAAGTGATAAATTAGTAATAATAAAAATAGTATGCTTCAAAATGCTTGAAGCATACTATTTTTAAGCTTTTTAAAGATATTGGTAGCGAAGGGGAGATTCGAACTCTCGACCTGCCGGGTATGAACCGGATGCTCTAGCCAACTGAGCTACTTCGCCATTTGTAATTGCGATATTTATTATACATTGAGTTTTATATTTTGTCAAGATAAAAATAACAAGAAATTTTAAATTTCTTGCATTTTATGTTACAATTCACAGCTAGTATGTTAATTAAATAAAAAGGTTAAAAACTGTGAATTGTATCCATTTTATAATTCTTTTATTTCTTCATTTAAAGTGTCTTCTAATTGTTCATTATTTAATTCTTTATTAATACATTGTTTTTTACTTTTATTTTCTATTTTACTAGAATTCAATTTTTGATTTTTAATTTTAGAAGTCTTTGTAGTTATAAAAGTAGTTATTTCTCTTTCTAAGCCTTTTATATATTTACTATCTTGTGTTGCTTCAATAGCTTGTTTTTGTCTATTTATTTCATCTTCTTTATCTTTATTAGAACTACCAAAGTCTTTAAAAAAAGTTATAATATCTCTTATTTTAAATCTAGTATCTTCGTTTTCTGGTAATATATTTACATCCATATTTTATCTTAAAACCTATGTTTTAAGTTTTCACCTCTTTTTCTTAAAAAATAAATACTGTATATATTATAACATATTCTTTATTTATAATCAATAGTTTTTATTGAATTTTATGTTTACTTTTTTGGTAATGTTAAAAATTAGTAATATCATATATTTTTGAGTACTATATAATATTAATATTATATAGTATATTTGAATTTAATATTATTAGAGTGCTATTCTATATTGTTTTTAATAACTTTTTTAAAATTGTAGCACATCTTTCTGATGCTAATTTTACAAATTCATCAAAAACGATTGCATTATTCCCATTAGGTGAATCTGATATACTTCTAATAACTACAAAAGGTATTTTATTTAAAAAACATATTTGAGCTATTGCTGCTCCTTCCATATCAACACACTCTGCATTAAATTTTGAGTGTATTTTTTCTTTCATTTTTATTTCAGTACAAAAAATATCTCCTGAAGCAATTGTTCCTATAAAAATATTAAATGTTTCATTTTCTAAGCTTTTTGTTATATCCATCAACTTTTCAACTAACTTTTTATCAGAGTATATGTAATCTCCTACTCCTGTTATATAACCTTTTTTATGATTAAATGCTGTAATATCAAAATCATGTTGTATTAATTTTTCGGCAATTACTATATCTCCTATATTTAACTTAGAATTTAATCCTCCTGCTGCCCCTACATTTATTATAATATTTACATCTAATTTATCTATTAATATTTGTGTTACTCTTGCTGCATTTACTTTTCCAATACCTGATTTTGCAACTATGATATTTTTATTTTCAATTATTCCTTGTATAAATTGTATATTATAAATCTCTGTTTTCTTTGTTTTTTGCATTATTTTTAATATTTCATCAAGTTCTTCTTTCATTGCTACAATTATACCTATATTATTCACTATATTTCCTCCTATTATGCATAAATTTATTCTTTTCGGTTTTAAACTTTGTATTTATTATATTATGGATGTTTGAAAACTTTTCTATATAATAAAAGGTCGTAGCTATACGACCTTCTTATATATATTATTGTAATTCAACAACAGCTCCAACTTCTGCAAATTTAGCTTTTAAGTCTTCTGCTTCTTCTTTAGAAACATTTTCTTTAATTGTTTTTGGTGCTCCGTCAACTAATTCTTTAGCTTCTTTTAATCCTAATCCTGTTGCATCTCTAACTACTTTTATTACTTTTATTTTTTGATCTCCTGATTCTGCTAATACTACATTGAAAGATGATTTTTCAGCTGCAGCTTCTCCTCCTGCAACTGCTCCAGCTACTGGTGCAGCAGCTGCTACTGCTGATACTCCAAATTCTTCTTCTATTGCTTTTACTAAATCTGCTAATTCTACTACTGTCATTTTTTTAATTTCTTCAATCATTTCTTCTTTACTCATTTTATAATCCTCCTAAATTTATTTAGTCATTTTAAATATTTTTAACTATGTACTAAATCATAGTTTTTTGATTTTAATTTTTGACTATTTCTGCGATATAAGTTCGCTACTCTTATTTATTTATAATTTTTAATTATGCTTCTGCTGAATTTTCTTCTTTTTGAATTCTTACTTGTTCAAGTGCAACTGCAAATTTTGAAATATTTGAAAGTAATGCACCAGCAAGCATTGATAATAGAGTTTCTTTTGATGGTAATTTTGCTAAAGTTATTATTTCTTCAGTTGTCATTACTTTACCTTCTATAACTCCACCTTTAATTTTATAGTATTCATTATTTTTTGTGAATTCATAAATTGTTTTAGCTGACTCTAAATAATCTTCATTATTAATTATTACTGCTGTTGGTCCTACTAATTTATCCTCTAAACCTTCGATTCCAGCTTCAAGTAAAGCTCTTTTCGTTATATTATTTTTTATAACTGTATATTCAGTGTTAGATTTTCTTAGTTGTGCTCTTAATTCAGTTACATTTTCAACGTTTATTCCTCTGTAATCTGTTAAAAGTACTAATTTAGCTTCTTTTATTTTATTTGCCAATTTTGTTACTTCTTCTTTCTTTTGGTTTAATATTTTTTCACTTGCCATCTAAAATTTTCACCTCCTGTTTTTATATATTAAGAATAAATTTCTTAATCAATTTATTTTATATAATAGGTTATATTAATTATTTAAAAATGATATAATAAACATTTTATGATTATATATGTTCTTTTTAAATAAATATCAAATTAATCACCTATTACATTAAAAAGCACTCTTTATATCCATACCAAGATTATAAAGAGTGCTTTTATATACACTTATTTATATAACCTCGGTAGGACTTATTTTGCCTACTGTCTTTGGCTTAAAAATATTCTATTTTTGGTTAATTAATATTCCAGGTCCCATTGTTGTTGTTATAGTAACGCTTTTTATATATTGACCTTTAGCAGCTACTGGTTTTGCTTTTATTATAGCATTCATAATTGTTTCATAATTTTCAATTAGTTTTTCAGTTCCAAAAGATACTTTTCCAAATCCTAAATGTATAATATTAGTTTTATCTAATCTATATTCTACTTTACCAGATTTAATTTCATTTATAGCTTTTGTAACATCCATAGTAACTGTTCCAGATTTAGGGTTTGGCATTAAACCTTTTGGTCCTAATACTTTACCTAATCTTCCAACTACACCCATCATATCAGGTGTTGCAACTACTACATCATAATCAAACCAGTTTTCATTTTGTATTTTTGGTATTAATTCTTCTGCTCCAACATAATCTGCTCCAGCTTTTTGTGCTTCTTCAGCTTTTGGTCCCTTAGCAAATACTAATACTTTTTGTGTTTTACCTGTACCATTTGGAAGTACTACTGTACCTCTAACTTGTTGGTCAGCATGTTTTGAATCTACACCTAATTTAACATGTAATTCAACTGTTTCATCAAATTTTGCTTTTGGCATTTTTTCAATTAATTCCAAAGCTTCTTTTACTTCATATTCTTTGTTTTTTTCAACTAATTTTGCACTTTCTGCATATCTTTTTGCTAATTTTTTCATCTTTTCCTCCTTTGGTTTTAACGAGTTTTACTCTCCCAATTAATTATTTATAAATATATATTAAATATTTATCTTTATTAGTCAACAACAACTACTCCCATAGATCTAGCTGTTCCTTCTACCATACTCATAGCAGTTTCTAATGATGCAGCATTTAAATCTGGCATTTTTTGTTCTGCTATAGCTTTAATTTGTTCCTTAGTTATTTTTGCAACTTTATCTTTATTTGGTTTTCCTGAACCTTTTTCTATTTTTATTGCCTTTTTTATAAGTACTGCAACTGGTGGAACTTTTGTTATAAATTCAAAAGATTTATCTTTATATACAGTTATAACAACTGGTATTATCATTCCTGGTTGATTTGCAGTTCTATCATTAAATTCTTTTACAAATTGCATTATATTAACACCACTTGATCCTAATGCTGGTCCTACTGGTGGAGCTGGTGTAGCTTTTCCTGCTTCTATTTGTAATTTTATTAAATTTGAAATTTCTTTCTCTGCCATTTTATTGGCACCTCCTCTAAATATTCATCATTATTATTGAACTTTCTTTACTTGTGAAAATTCTAGTTCTACTGGCGTTTCTCTTCCAAACATTGAAACTAGAACTTTTACTTTACTTTTTTCTTTATTTATTTCTTGAACACTTCCTATAAAACCTTCAAATGGTCCATTCATTATCTCTACTTGCTCATTTATTTCATAGTCTACATTTATTTCAGATACATCAAATCCCATATTTCTTATTTCATCATCTGTTAATGGAATTGGATCTGTTCCTGAACCAACAAAACCTGTAACTCCTCTTGTATTTCTTACTATATACCATGTTTGCTCTGTTACAATCATTTTTATTAAAACATAACCTGGAAAAACTTTTTTTAGATTTGTTTTCTTTTTTCCATCTTTTATTTCTATTTGTTCTTCCATAGGTACTATAATATCAAAAAAGTATTCCTCAAGTTCTCTATTTTTTATAGTTTTCTCTAGGTCTGTTTTTACTTTATTTTCGTAACCAGAATAAGTATGTACAACATACCATCTTGGATTCATATCATAATCTTTTTGAGACATTTTTTAAGCCTCCTTTGATTTTTATTTAGCTATTTTTGCATAATTAAAATATATTAATTAGTTGTTTGTATTATTTTCTACAGTAGTATTCTCTGTTGTTTCAGCATTTTCATTATTTTCTACTTCTGTTTCTGTATTTTGTTCAACTGATTCTTCTACTTCATTTTCTGTTTCTGTTGTTTCATTTTCTGTTACTTCGTTATCTGATGTTTCATTTTCTGTAGTTTCGTTAACAGTTGAATTGCTTACAACTTGCTTTATTCTATCAATTCCATTTTTATTAATAGTTTCAAATGCTAAATCTAATATAAACACAATAATTGCTGTAATTATAACTATTGTTAATACAGCTACTGTACTATTAAATAATTGTTTTGGTGTTGGCCAAATTACTTTTTTTAATTCTGCTTTAAAGCTTTTTATAAAATTTGTTTTATCTTTATTATTTTTTATTTCTTTTTTAGCCATTTCGTTTCCTCCCTAAAATAGCTTTTATCTATTATTTTGTTTCTTTGTGTAATGTACGTTTTTTACAGAACTTACAATATTTAACTATTTCTAATCTATCAGTATTATTTCTTTTGTTTTTTGAAGTCATATAATTTCTTCTTTTACATTCTGTACATTCTAATGTTATATTTTCTCTTGGTCCTTTTGCTGCCATTTAAATACACCTCCGAATTACCATACTTTTTATTTTTAAACGATGTGATCGTATGTCCGTAATATACATACGCTATGATATTTTACCATTTTTTTTCATTTATGTCAATGGATTTATATTAAAAAAATTAATTTTTGAATTTAGTTGTTATTTTTTATTTTTTTTTACAGAAAATCCAAACTTTCCTAATTTTTTCCCCATAGAATAATAGCCTCCATTAGAATATGAAATCAAATTACATTTAGATATATCAAATGCTCCATTTTTATCTATATATTTTTCTTCTGCATTTATTGCTAATACTTCTGCAATAAACATTGTATGACTTCCTAATTCTTTTATTTCTTTAACTTTACATTCAACTGAAACAGGACTTTCTTTTATCATTGGGCATTTAACAAATTTAGCTTTTTGTTTATGCAAATTCATCTCTTTAAACTTGTCCACTTTTTCTCCTGTTTTTACCCCACACCAGTCTGTTGCTCTTACTAAATCTTTCGTAGTTAAATTAATTATAAATTCTCCTTGTTTTTTTATTAACTTATAAGAATATCTTGTAGGTCTAACTGATATATATACCATAGGTGGATTAGTATTTATGATTCCTGTCCATGCAATTGTTATAATATTTGACTTTTCCATTGTGCCACAACTTACCATTACTGCTGGTATTGGATATAAAAAAGTTCCCGGTTTCCATGTTACTTTTGCCATTTTATTTCTCCTTTTCTTTTAGAATATTTCTTCTTTACCTTTTCTAATTTTTATTAAAATATTTTCCAAAGATTTTCTTTTTTTTATATACACATTTTTTAATTGGCTTACTGATAACATATCCTATTTGTTAATTAAAATTTTAATTTTTTATTTAATATTTATTTTTACATTTTCTTTTATTTTCTTTTATACAATTCCATAATATAAAAAAATATATTTTCTAAAGCTATTGTTTTTAAGAAAATATAATTTTTGCATAATTATCTTGTACTATATGTAAAGACCACAAATTAATATTTTTTTACTAATTTCTAATCTTCCATTTTAAATAAAAAAAACTAGCGATAACCTATCTTCCCAGCAGGGTAACCCACAAGTATTTTCGGCACACTTAGGCTTGACTTCTGTGTTCGGAATGGGAACAGGTATTACCCTAAATGTCATCATCACTAGAAAATTATCGTAGCTGTTAAAGCTTTGCTTTTTACAGATACAATATGAAAATATTAAACATTTTCATATAATTTAATTATAACAGCACACTGAAAAATACATAGATGAAAATTTCCTTAGTTTTAGTTTCTTCCCGATTTTTTTCTTCTTCTTTTCTCTTAACTCTTTTTGGTTAAGCCCTCGATTTATTAGTATTGGTCAGCTTAATACATTACTGCACTTACACCTCCAACCTATCTACCACATAGTCTACGTGGAATCTTACTACCTTTCGGTATGGGATATCTTATCTTAGGGTGGGCTTCACACTTAGATGCTTTCAGCGTTTATCCCTTCCAAACTTAGCTACCCAGCTATGCCATTGGTATGACAACTGGTGCACCAGCGGTTTGTTCAGCCTGGTCCTCTCGTACTAGGGCCAACTCCCTTCAAATATCCTTCGCCTGCGACAGATAAGGACCGAACTG
>CANQTJ010000047.1 GCA_947626705.1 uncultured Clostridia bacterium
GTAAATGACATGGTAAAAAATATGAAAAAGAGCAATTTATCAACAAAAACAATTTCTATGATTTCAGGATTAAATGATGAAGAAATAAATGAAATATTAAAAAATAAAAGATTATAAATATAATAATTCTCTTGGATTAGCGTGAACAATAGCAAAATTAAAAGGGCAAAATTAATATTATTAAATAATTTAGTTATACAGGTCTAGCAGAGTTTTATGGTATATATTAATGTTTAAAAATAAAGTTAATTACAAAAACAATTAACTTTATTTTTTTGTAAAACTATTGCTTTTTTCTCAAAACAATAATAAAATATCTATATTATAAATACAATATATAATAGCCCAACTATAAAGAAAGGAATGGTATAATCAATGAAAATAATATTAGATGCAATGGGAGGAGATAATGCACCAGACGCTAATATAAAAGGTGCAGTAAAGGCAATAAATAAGGTAAAAGCTGAAGTAGTATTAGTTGGAAAAGAAGAAATAATAAGAAGTAAAGTAAAAGAGTTTTTTGGAAAAGAAATTGAAGAAATATCTGATAGATTAAAAATACATAATGCGACAGAAACAATAGAAATGGAAGATCAGCCAACAGTAGCAATAAAACAAAAGAAAGATTCCTCAATGGTAGTTGGATTTAATATGTTGAAACAAGACGAAGGAGATGTATTTATATCAGCAGGAAATTCAGGAGCATTACTTGCTGGTGCAACGTTACTAGTAGGAAGAATAAAGGGGATAGATAGACCAGCTTTAGCTGGAATTTTACCAGCATATAAAAGTCAATTATTATTAATGGACTGTGGTTCAAACACAAATTGTAAGCCTATTAACTTGTTACAATTTGCACAAATGTCTACAATATATTTAAAAAATACTTTTGGTATTGAAAAACCGGCTATAGGACTTTTAAATATTGGAACAGAAGAAACAAAAGGAAATGAGTTAGTAAAAGAAAGTTATCAGCTATTAAAAGAGAAATCAGAGGAATTAGGAATAAATTTTGTCGGAAATGTTGAAGGAAGAGATGCTTTTTCAGGAAAAATAGATGCTATTATAACAGATGGATTTACTGGAAATGTATTTTTAAAAACAACAGAAGGTTTAGGAAAGTTTGTAAAGAGATCTTTAAAAGAAAGTTTATTTAAGAGTATTTTATCTAAAATAGCTTCTGTTCCTGCTTTGCCAGCTATGAATAGATTTTCAAAAGTTATGGATTATAAATCTTATGGAGGAGCATTGTTCTTAGGAGTAAAAAAACCGGTAGTTAAAGCACATGGAAGTAGTGATGAAAAATTATTTGAATATACGATTATTCAAGCAGAGAAATTTGTTGAAAATAAAGCAGTAGATAAAATGATAGAGGCATTTACTAAATAAAAATTGAATACTTAGTATAAAATAAAAATAATTAGTAAAATATACTTGACAAAAATAATAACATATAATATAAAAGTATTATAATAAAATAGATAATACATATTAGTTAAAAACTTGAGAGGAGGTGAACTCGAAATTATGAGTTCAGAAGAAATATTAGAAAAGGTAAAAGCTATTATAGTTGAACAGTTAGGAGTAGCAGATACAGCTGTAACAACAGAAGCATCATTTATAGATGATTTAGGAGCTGACTCTTTAGATATAGTTGAATTAGTAATGGCTATAGAAGAAGAATTTGATATAGAAATTCCAGATAGTGATGCAGAAAAAGTAGTAACAGTAGGAGATGTTGTAGACTATATAAAAGAAAATGTTTAAAATTGGATATGATAAATTGTTAATCCATAATTAAAATTCCCTTTTAATTTTATAATAAAAGGGGATTTTTTGAGTTTAGGAATTGTATATTATTAAGAGCAAAATACAGAGCTGAAAAAGCCTTATCCGTATAGATTAGTTGCGATTAGATGTATATTGTAATAAAAAAATAATATAAATGTAAAATTATTGTAGTTTGGTATATATGTTATATCCGTAAAGGTGAAAAGCCACCAAAAAAATATCTAAAAAATACTTACTTTATTATTTTTTTAAAATTGATATAATTTATATAGTAATTAATTTTTATGGGAGAGATTGTTATGAAGATATTATCAAACTTTTCAAAAAAAGGTAAATTAAAAGTATTACTTATTGCAATTTTAGTGATGATTTTAGGTGGTATTGGCATCTTTATTGCTAATAATGGTTCAAATAACATATTAGGAATTAATTTGCCAGGCATTAAAGGGGAAACTGTTGATAGCGAAACAGCACAAGCAGGTTCAGAAAAGAGTACTGACCTTACATCATTACAAGTTGTTTCAGCAAAAGAGATAGCAAATGCTGAAGATAAAAATGACTTTTACGGAAAACAAGTAACAAATTATACAGTAGATGGAATAGATGTAAATTGGGATGTATTTTATTCAGATGGAACAAATATCTACTTAATAGCAGATGATTATATAGAAAGAAGTAAATTGCCAGCGACTAAGGAAGGACACAAACCAAATGCTGGAAGTAGTAGTTACCCAAGGTCTGCATATTTTACTAATGTAATTCAGGATTATAAACGGTTCTAGTAATATAACTGATATAAGAATTAAAGCATTAAATAATGATTATTTTAATATAAAAAAATATACAAGTACAAATTATAATATGAAAGCGGTAGCATATATGTTAGATACTAGTATATGGAAGACATTTGTAAATACAGATGTAGCAGATTATGCGATTGGAGGACCAACGGTAGAATTATTATTTAATTCATATAATCAAACACACCAAACACAATATAAAGCTAAAGCAAAAAGTGAGATTGGGTATCAAGTAAGTTGTGATAATGGAAGTACATGGAGTCAGAGTACAAGTAAGAATCTGGAAAAAGAAAAACCATATGTGGTAAGCGATACAACAAAGGCAAATGGAATGTGGCTTGCTAGTCCACATTCTAATTACGAAACTATTGGTACAGGTTTAATGGAAGTGGGATGTGGTGGATCTGTTTTCACTGATTTTTGTCATGATATACAGGATTCTAGTTGGGAAAAATTTGGAAAATATGTTGGCGAGGGTTTTCGTCCAGTAATTTGTCTAAAATCTAATTTTAATTTGAAAAAAAGTGTTGGTGGTAGTTCGTATACAATAACTGAAGAGGCTGTAAGTTCAGGTAATGAGGATCAAGGTGGAGGTAGTGGAAACACTGGAGATAGTGAAGATGATGAAATGCAAGGAGATGACCCTACACCATCACAAGGAGTTTCAGCAAAAGACATAGCAAATGCAGAGGATAAAAAAGACTTATATGGAAAAGAAGTAAACTATATAGTAGAGGGCGTAGAAGGTGTAAAATGGAAAATATTTTATTCAGATGAAGAAAATATCTATCTAATAGCAGATGATTATATAGAAAGAAGTTTATTTCCAGTAACTAAACAAAGTCATAAACCAAATGATGGAACTTGCCAAAGAGATGCGTATTTCACTGATGTATTAACCGATTATCAGCGGTTCTGCAGATATAACCGATGAAAAAATAAAAGCATTAAATGAAAATTATTTTAATGAGCATACTGATTATACAAGTACAAATAATAATATGAAATCAGTAGCATATATGTTAGATACAGATATATGGAAAAAATTTGCAAAAGATGGAGTAGCTGATTATGCAATTGGAGGACCGACAATAGAGATGCTATTTAATTCATATAATCAAAAATATGGAACAAAATTTGTAACAGAAGCGACGAGTGCAACTGGTTATCAAATAAAAGAGCAAGATAGTGATGAGTGGAGCGATTCTATATGTGATTTATTAAAAACAGAAGATAGATTATATGTTATAACTGATACAACAAATGCTTATGGAATGTGGCTTTCTAGTCCTTCTGCCAGCAATTCTAATCAGATGATGTGTGTAAGCTATGATGTCTATGGTACAAGTAATTATGGTTTTCGTCCGATAGTTTGTCTAAATTCTAATGTTAAGTTGAAGAAAAGTGCTGATGGTAATTCATTTACAATAACAGAAGATGATGGAGATTCAGGTAATGAAAATCCAGGTGGAGAAAGTGGAAATCCAGGCACTGAAAATCAAGGTAGTGATACAAATGCAGAAAATACTTTACAAAAGGCAATAGAAAAAGGGATTATATTAAGTGAAACAGATAATACGAAATTGACAGATAAATATGGAAATCAAGTTATAGTACCAGCAGGGTTTAAAGTTACTAATGATGCAACTGATGTAACTGAAGGTATTGTAATTGAAGATAAAGATGGAAATCAATTTGTATGGGTGCCAGTGGGAGAGGTAGCTGGAAAAGATACTGATAAAAAGACAATAAAATTAAATAGATATACATTCGGTACAGATGGAGTACCAGAAGAACAGAATGAAACAGAGATAAATAGTGGTAATTTTAAATATAAAGAAGAAACATATAGTTCATCAACAGAAAATGCAAAAGCTAAAGATATAAACGCGTTTAAAACAAGTGTAACAGATAATCATGGATATTATATAGGGAGATATGAAGCAAGAACAACAACATTAAGAAGTGATTATAGAACAGGTTTAACATCAGTAAAAGAAAAGGGAGATTCGTATATATATAAACAAATAACACAACAACAAGCATCACAACAATGTCAAGCAATGTATACAAATAATAGTAAATTTACAAGTGATTTAATAAATAGTTATGCATGGGACACAGCTATTGTTTTCATACAAACATTTAGTAGTAAACCAACTTATTCAAGACAAACAACTTTAAATTCATCATTTAAAAATAAAGGAACAAATAATACAACTACACCAGATGTGGTTTGCAACATATATGATATGGCAAGTAATATGATAGAATGGACAACAGAAACAGCTAGTGATACTGTAAATCATAGATGCTCTAATAGAGGAGGATCTTTCTATTGGGAAGATATGTATACAAGTCAACGCAGTAGCTGGTATACTAAGTTTACTCGGATATGCAAGTTCTTCTGGTGGCGATGAAATTGGCTTCCGTCCAATTTTATATTTAGAAGGCTCATATATAGAATATCAAGATGGAGGAAGTAGTGGAGAAAGTGGAAATCCAGGCGGAAGTACAGGCGGAGAAACAGATATAAAGAAAAAAACAGTAAAAGATGCAATTCAAAGTGGAGGAATACTAAGTACAACAGACAACACAGTATTAGAGGATGAATATGGAAATGAGCTTGTTGTACCAAAAGGATTTAAAGTAAAAGATGAAGCAACTGATGTAACAAAAGGAATTGTAATTGAAGATGAGCAAGGAAATGAGTTTGTATGGATACCAGTTGGAACAATTTATACAGATGCAGAAAAAACAGTAAAAAATGCAAAAAATATAGATTTAAGTAGATATACATTTGATGAAGAAGGGCAAAAAATTAAACAAGAGGATAAACCAATAAAGGAAGATGAAACAGATTCAACAATAACATATCAAGAATTATATGAGTCATCTTTAGGAAATCAAGTAGCTAAAAATATAAATGAATTTAAAGCAAGTGCAAAAATAAATAAAGGATATTATATAGGAAGATATGAAGCAAGAACAGGAACGCAGAGAACATCATCTAACAAAGATACGTTAACAAAAGTAACAGAAAAAAAGGACGATTACGTTTATAATGATATAACCCAGTCAGATGCAGCAAATCAATGTCAATTAATGTATGGAAATAATAATAGTTTTACAAGTGATTTAATAAACAGTTATGCATGGGATACAGCGTTAGTATTCTTACAAGAATTTGATAATAGAGATAAAGAAACAGCAATGTCATATTCAAGACAAACAAGTGTAAATGAAGATTTAGCAGAGAAAGGAACTAATAATACACAAACGCCAGATGAAATTTGTAATGTATATGATATGGCAAGTAATGCAAAAGAATGGACAACAGAAACAGAAATTAATGAAAGTGAAGAAGTTGACGATGAATATCCATGTGTTGAAAGAGGAACAGATTATTGTAGCAATCGTTATGGCGAATGTGATACATCATATCAAAATTCTAGTACAGGATTTAGACCAATTTTATATATAAATGTAGATAAATCTCAAATTGGAGAAATAGAAAGGACAGTAGTTATAAGAAAGTACAGATCAGGAACAAGAACAGGACTACAAGGAGCGGAAATAGCAATATATAAAGATGATGGAAGTGATGTATTAGATTCAGATAAAAAACTATTCAAATTAACAACGGATAAATATGGAGAAGTAGCATTTAAGTTAAAACCAGGAAAATATAAATATAGGGAAGAAAAAGCACCAAGTAGTTATGCACTAAATAGGAAAGTATATTCATTTGAAGTTACACAAGATGGAATGATAATATTTGAAGAGGAAAATTATGGTATTATATATGATTCAAAATTAAGATTTAGAGTTCATGTAACAGATAGAAGTGGAAATGTAATACCGGGCTCTAGAGTACAATTGTATGATAGTAGAGGAAACAAAGTAGAAGACTCAAATGGAAATCCAGTAATAGGAACAACAGATGGTAATGGAGATGTATATTTTGAAGATATTGAGCCAGGCAGATATGGATTTGGATATGTAGAAGGAAGTGATGGATATACAGGAGATGGAACAATATATTATGTAGATGTATCAGAAGATGGAACAACAAATTATGAAGGAAATTCTGGTGGAAATATTTATACAGAGGAAGTAAAAGGAACAATAAAAATAACAAAATATAGATATGGAACAAGTATAGGAGTACAGGGAGCAATAATAGGAATATATAATGAAGATGGTAGTCAAGTATTAGACGATAATCAACAGCCATTACAATTAACAACAGGAGAAAACGGGGAAATAACGTTTACATTAAAACCAGGAAAATATAAATACAAAGAAATAAAATCACCAAGAAGATATGCATTAAATAAAATAGAATATACATTTGAAGTAACAAAAGATGGAACAGTAATATTTGGAGAAGAAAAAGGAATCTTATACAATAAAAAATTAGGATTTTGGGTTCATGTAAAAGATGAGTATGGAAATGGAATACCAGGTTCTAAAGTACAATTATATGATGCAGATGGAAATATAGTTACAGGAGAAGATGGAAATCCAGTAATAGGAACAACAGATAAAGACGGTAATGTATTTTTTGAAGATATTGAGCCAGGAAGACATGGATTTGGACAAGTAGAAAGTGATAATGGATATACAGTCGATGGGACAGTACATTATGTGGAAATAGAAGAAGACGGAACAGTAAAATATGAAGATGGCTCAAATGGAGATATTCATACTGAAAGAGTTTCAGGAACAATAATAATTTGGAAGCATAGATATGGAACAAATGTAGGGCTACAAGGAGCAATAATAGGAATATACAATGAAGATGGAACACCAGTAAATCAAGACGGAAAACATTTAACATTTGAAACAAACGAATATGGACAAATAACATTTACATTAAATTCTGGAAAATATAAATATAAAGAAGAAAAGGCACCAAGTAAATATGCGCTAAATAGCAAAATGTATTCATTTGAAATCAAAGAAGATGGAACAATAATATTTGAAACAGATGGTGGAATAATATATGATACAAAATTAAGATTTGGAGTGCATGTAAAAGATAGAGTAGGAAATGGTATACCAGATTTTAGAGTACAATTATATGACAGAAATGGAGATATAGTAACAGATGAAGATGGAAATCCAGTAATAGGAACAACAGACGAAAATGGAGATGTATATTTCGAAGATATTGAATCAGGAGAATATGGATATGGACAAGCAGAAGATAATAACGGATATATAGGAGATGAAGAAATACATAAAGTAGAAGTCAAAGAAGATGGAACAGTAGAATATGAAGATGGTGCAGAAGGAAATATTTATTTTGAAGTAGTAATGTCAGAAGAAGGAAAATACAAAATAAGGAAGTACATAAAAGATACAACAACACCGGTAGAAGGAGCAATAATCGCATTATATGATGAAGAAGGAAATCCATTAAAAGGAGAAAATGGAGAAGAAATAAAATTAACAACAGATGTAAATGGAGAAGTAACAATACCATCATTAAGGTATGGAATATACAAATACAAAGAAGTGGAAGCACCAGAAGGATACGAACTTAATGATACGATGTATAGTTTTAAAGTAAATAGTGATGGAACAATAACATTTGAAGGAGAAACAGAAGGAATCATATATAACGAAAAAATAAAACCAGATGAAGGAGAAGGTTCAGGAGAACAAAAAGAAGTAATAGTAATTATTAAAAAATATGAAGCTGGAACAAATATAGGACTAGAAGGAGCAGTAATAGGAATATATGATGAAAACGGAAAAGCAGTTATGAGAGAAGATGGAACTCCATTAAAGCTAACAACAGATTCAAATGGACAAATACAATTTAAAGCAAAACCAGGAAAATATAAATATAGAGAAGAAAGAGCTCCAGAAGGATATGAATTAAATGCAACAGTATATACATTTGAAGTAACAGAAGATGGACAAGTTATATTTGGTATGGGTACAAGAGGAATAATATATAATGAAAAAATAGATCCAGATGAAGGAAAAGACCCAGATGATGAACAAAAAGAAATAATAGTAATAATAAAGAAATATGAAAAAGGAACAAATATAGGACTAGAAGGAGCAGTAATAGGACTATACTATGAAAATGGAGATGCCTTAGAAGATGAAAATGGAAGACCATTAAAGCTAACAACAGATTCAAATGGAATAATAGAGTTTAAAGTAAAACCAGGCAAATATAAATATAGAGAAGAAAGAGCACCAGAAGGATATAAATTAAATAGCACAATTTATACATTTGAAGTAACAGAAGAAGGAACAATAATATTTGAAAATGACACAGAAGGAATAATATACAATGAGAAAAATACAGATAATCCAAAGCCAGATGACCCACAAGATGGTAACAGAGTAGATGATAACACAGTAGGCGGCAATGTAGTAGTAGGCGACAATGAAATAGGAGATAATATAATAGGAGATAATGAAGTAGGCGACAACGAAATAGGAGATAATACAGTAGGAAACAATGAAGTAAGTGACAACGAAATAGGAGATAATACAGTAGGAAATAATGAAATAACAGATAATGAAATAAAAGATAATACTACTGTAGGAAACAATCAAACAGAAAATAATCAAATTGGGGATAACTCTAATGGAAAACCTACAACTGGAACAAATAAAAATAATGCAGTAAATAGTAAAAATTCAATAAATAAAATTGCCCCAAATGGCAGTACAGATAAAAAACAAGGAAGTTTACCATATACAGGTATTAAAAGAGGATTAATTGTTATTTTATTTGTAATAAATATAATCTGTATTTACTTTGGAATTAAAAGTACAAAAGAATAATATATAAATACTATAATATAAATTTATAAGCATTAGATTTTTAAATAAGTCTAATGCTTATATTTTGTTTAGTGAATTAAAGTTTAAAATTTTCCAATATATTAGGATAACTTTTTAATATATTAAATAAATAATAATTCCAAGATTTTTTTGGTATATTTAAAGAATTATATATATTATAATCTAATATAAGTTTGTCAGATATTACAGCATGTAAGTTACCTATTACTGTATTAGATAATAATGGAGCATCAAAAGTTTTTTGACAATCAATAGAAATTTCTATATCATTTTTTAAATCTTTTCTAATTGGTATAATGTTTTTATCTATAGTTTCAATTTTTAAATCAATTTGATTTGAAATTCCCTTATTAATATAAAAATCATTTATATTTTCTTTTTTCCAATCTTCGAATTTTGTATTAATTATCTGTTTTATATCTACAGGTTCAAAATTATTTAAAACATAATTTATTAATTTTATGCTATCTTGAGTCCTAAACTTTTTTGTATCAGCACCTAATACAACACAAATAATATCCATATTATTTTGCTTACACGCAGTTACTAAACATCTATTAGCTCCATTTGTAAAACCTGTTTTTACGCCATATACACCGTTAAAAGTACCTAATAATTCATTAGTGTTTGTAATTTGCTTTGGACTTCCATTAATTGTTATTGTATAAGTTTTTGTTCCAACAATTTGAGCAAAAGTTTTATTATTTAGAGCATAATTAGATAAAAGTGCAAGTTCATAAGCGGTTGTATAATGTTTATCAGAATCTAAACCGTGAGGAGTTTCGAAATGTGTATTGGTAAGTCCTAAACTGTTTGCTTTATTATTCATTAAATCAGCAAAACCATTTATGCTACCTCCTGCATATTCAGCAAGGGCAACTGCCGCATCATTTCCAGAACATAACATTAAACCATATAATAAATCTCGAATTGTAATTTTATCTCCTGTTTTTAGACCTAATCTAGAACCACCAGTACCAGCAGCTTTTTTAGAAACTTCAATAGTTTCATTTAAATTACAATTTTCTATAATTATTGTTGCAGTCATTATTTTTGTTGTAGATGCCATTTTTCTTTGAGTATTTTCATTCTTGCCATATAAAATAGTATTGGTATTTCTATCTATTACTACACAGGAGCGTGAATTTGTTTCTGGAATAGTTATTTTGTTTGTAGGAACAGTTGAACTAGATATTATTTCTCCTGCTACATCGATGAGTTCATCATTTTCAATATCATCACCAAATGATGTTATATTAAATTGAATGATTAAAAGGAAAATAATTAACAATATATAGAATTTTTTTTTCATAATCCACCTCTTATTTAATAATATAAAGAAAAGTTATTTTTATGATATAAAAAGTTAAATTCTTTTAAAGTGCTACGCATATAGATAAAAAACAAGATAATTCACATAAAATATTGATTTTGTAACAAAAATGTAATATAATTATAATATAAGTGAAATAATATTTTTTTGATTTTCAAATGATTTTCCGTAAGCAAATAAATATTAAAAAATTATGCTAAAATTTGGAAGTAAAAATTGTATTGACTTCAATATATTAATGAAATAAAATAAAAATAGAATTGTTTATAAAATAATAAAAGGAGAAGATTTTATGAAAAGAAAAGTAACTTTATCAGTAGTTAGTATTTTAATAATGATTATACTTATGACAATTTCAGCCAAAGTATATGCGTCAACTAATCTTAATCCAAATTTATACTTTGGAATTCAAGAATTTAGAGATGATGGTATGGGCTATGCTATAAAAAATCCTTATGATAATGGTTCTAGTGGTAATATAGTTGGAGCTAAAATATGGCAAATAGTTAAATATCATGATAATAGTGGTACAGGAAGTTATGATACAGGTAACTTTTATTGTGTAAGAGCTGGATTAGGTTTTAATGATACTACTAAATCTGCAACATATAATATTTCTTATGATTTTAATTTGGAAAAAAATTCATTAACATCTATAAATCCATGTTTATCTACTTATCATAGTAATATATTAGCTTTAGTTGATTTATTTTATTTACATGGAGTATCAACTGAAACAGAGAGAAAAGATTTATTAGAAAATGCTGGAATTTATGAAGAAGATTATTCTGCTCATATAACAGATAATGAAATAGAAGCGGTACAACAAGCAGCATTATGGTATTATACTAACCATGATGATTCAGCATTTGATAAAGTATATAATAATTATGGTGAAACTAAAAGTTCATGGCTATTTTATAATACATCACAAAATTCTCAAAGTGATAAGAATTATAAAAGTTTAAGTGATTACGATATGGACTTTAATGATTATGGTGCTCAAGTTGGAGAAGGAAAACAAAGAC
>CANQTJ010000048.1 GCA_947626705.1 uncultured Clostridia bacterium
CTCCTTTAGTTGCAGACGATAATTGTTGTAATGTAATTAATAACTTTCTATTTGCATAAGTATTATTTAATTTTATCTCTTTAGATTCTTTAATATCAACTGTTGCCTTTTCTACAATTTCTCCTTTAGTTGTATCTATTGCAACCATACTTAATGAGCCGTTTAAATATTCATCTGTATCAGAATCTTTTAAATTAACTTTTATGCCTAAAGCATTATCTTCTATTGATTGATTTAATAATCCTACAAATATATTATTTTTTCCAATACTATTATAATTTTCAATATTTAAAGTTTTGTAATATACATTACTAGAAGTTAATATATTATTTCTATTATAATTTTCTAATTTATTATCTAATATTTTTATATTGTTTGTTATTCCATTTGCACTTATTCCACCTATTGCAAAATCTTCTAAATCTGCTCCTTGTTTTATTTGTCCAGATTTTACTTTTCCTTCACTGTCAAATTCTATAATAAATACTATATTTGTTGTAACTCTTTTATAATTTACTGGTCCAGCATTTTCAATTAATGTAAATTCTACGGTTTTATCAGCATAATCTTTAAATAGTTCTATTTTATCAGTTCCTTCTTTATCACTTACTGTTATTGCATCAGCTGTAGCTGTTTCATAAATTTCATTATCAACAATTCCATTATTTACTAGTCTTGCTTCTAAGTTTATATAAGCATCACTTAATAATATAAATCCTCTATTATTTGCATCTCCTAATGTATTAAATATTCTTGTTAACCTTTCAGCTCCACTAAGTGTATAACTTAAAGTGTATCTATTTTCCCTATAGCCATGATCATGATCAACACCCCAAGGACAAGGTAATGCATGTCTATCTATTTTATAATAATTACGTGTCCAATCACCATAAGCCCTATTAAATATTTTTAAAGTTACAGTAGGGTCTGGATTTGTTGGGTTGTTTGGGTTGTTTGGGTTGTTTGGGTTACTTGGGTCGTTCGGATTGCTTGGGTCGCTTGGGTCGTTTGGATTGTTTGGATTGCTTGGGTCACTTGGATTATTATTTACAGTAATTTCTTCTGTTATTGTTATTTTTAATATCACTTTTCCATTAACACTATCATCAATTAATTCAGTTTTTATATTCTTAGAAGAAGTTGTGTCTGGAACAATAATTATATTTTCATCTTTATCTAATCCAATTGTTACTACTTTAATATCACTATCTATATTACATCCAATTGCTGGGGTTACTTCTTTTAAAATAATTGTAGTTTTATCTAATTTTATCGCTAAGTCAGATATTTCAATATTATTAGTAATTGCACAATTGCTACTTACTATACTACTTTCTGCATAAGGTCTTATTTCTATATCATATTTTGAACCAGATACTACATTCCCATCTTTATCTACTTTGCTAATATCTATATCATATTTTTTTCCATCATTTATTTGTTCTTTTATATAATTTATTACTTTTAATGATATATCTATTTTATTGTTTTCAGAATCATAAGTTGCTGTTTTTTCTCTTAATAACTCATTTCCTTGTAGATATGTTGTACCTAAATATTCAACAGCTGTTCCTGTTTTTTGAAATCTAACTTGAACTTTAATAGATGTTTCTGGCAAACTGTATGGATATACTGTGTCTGTTTCTTTTATATCAAAAGTATAGCTTTTGCCATCAACTGCTATAAATTCTTTTCCAACTGTTACATAACCGTTTGCATTTGATATTACTGTTTCTTTATATCCAGTTGTATCTTCTGTTATTTCAAAATGTACTCCTCCTAAATTTAATGTATTATCATCATTTACTGTTGCTATATTAAATGATACTGTTGCATCACTTAATGACTGGCTTTCTTCTACTACATTTACATCTCCATTATTATCTACTGTTATATTTTTGTTATCTAAATTATTTGATGAAATTACTTCAAATTTTCCATCTTTATTTCTGCTTAATACTATTGTTTTTTGAATGTTATCAGCTTTATATCCACTAGCATTTTTTATTTCTCTAAACTGTATTATTATGTCATTACTATCTGGTAAAAATGTTTCTGCTTTTCCATCTGAATTTGTGGTTAATAAATTAGTTACTGTTGATGAAGTTGTAATTTTTACTTGATATTGTACATTTTCTAATTTAGTTTTATCAAGTGAATCTTGTTTTGTAATAATAAATTTATTATTACCTAATATTTCTGTGTTTTTAATTGATATGTCAATATTGGCTGTATGCTTATAATAGTCTGTACTATCATCATGTGAATAGTATACATTTATATTTGAATTTACATTAACATTTTCTGCTTCAATAATTCTTTTATTTTCATTAAATTTTACAGAAAATAATATTGTTGAATTTATTACTGTATCATCATCTGGAACTAATTTATATAATATATCTCCTCTACCATCAACTGTAAGTCCATCTATTTCAAATATTCCATTTGAGTCTGTTACTCCACTTCCAACTAGATTATTATTTAAAACTTGATATATTTTAATTCCTACATTATCTATTCCTACTCCTGTATTATCACTTGGAAAAACTCTAACTTTTATTGAATTTATGCTAACTTTTAGCTTATTTGATAATTTTACATATATTGTATGATTTTCTATTTTATCAAATATATTATTATTAGATGAGTTAATATATTCTATAGTTTCATCTTGATTTCTTCTAATTGTTATATTTTTATTTGTTGTATCTAACTCATATCCATCAGAAGCAAAATCATTAATAAATGTTAATCTAAGTAGACCTGTTCCAAATAAACCATTAATTATAATGTTTCCTTCTTCATCTGAAGCTTGACCTGCAGTTGTATATTCTAAACCGTCATCACTTTCTACTTTTATTTTGTATATGCTTCCCTTTACAACTTCTGGTGCTCCTTGTTCTTTTATATTAATGTTTACACTAAATGATGTTTTATCCGCCCTATCATTTCTTACAATTACTTCTGCCTTTTTATTGTCTGGTATATCAACATAACTATTAGTAGCAAATAATTTTTCGTTTATATGCTCTACTTCTCCGTTTTCATCAAACTCTACTTTTAATGTTACAGTTCCTATATTTTCATAAATATTGTTTACTTTTTGTTGTACTAAAACATATTCTCCTGTTTTATTTGCTCCTGCAATATGCGTTTTAAATGTTATTTCTCCATTTTTAGTTACACCTTTTCCTATTTCTATACCACTTTCTCTTAATATAAATTCTGTATTTGATATGTAAATACCTGTAAGATTATCTACATTAGTTACTTTTAATTCAAATTGTTTTCTCTCTACTGGTATTTTTATTGTTAAATTTTCTCCATCTTCACTTACCTGAGTTTGTACGTCGCTTGTCGTGGTTGTTTTGTCTATTGTAATCTTATGGTTTGTTGTATCAATTCCAATATTTTTGTATGTAGAAAGTTCATATCCTGGTGCTGGTGTTATATTATCTATTTTTATACCTACTACTTTATGTAGTGTTGATTTTGGTATTGTTATTTTTCCGTTTCTATCTGTCGTAACGTTTGTCGCAATATTTATACTACTACCGTCTTCATATTCTCCTTCAATATTAAATACACCTTTTTCTACTGTCGCTCCATTTTCACTATCTACTGCTTGAATTTCTAATCCATAAGTTGGTTCAATATAATATTTTCCTACTATTCTTTCTTCTGTTTCAACATCTGCATTATTTTTTGCCATTATATGCAAATATAATTCTTTGTCAAAATCTTCAATAGGAATTGTTAATGTTTTTTCATCTGTTTTGTTTTGTAATTCTTCTTCTATAAATTCTTCATCATTCTGTATCTCAGTTTTATCTTCACTAAATACATATTTAAAAGATTGTAATCCACTTTCATCATCTCTAAAATTAACTGAAATATCAATTGCATCTTTATATGTATGTTCTGTTGTATTATCTATAGTTATTAATGGTGCTGTTGCATCATCTGTTACTTCTATTGTTTGTGAAAATACATCTGATTTTATTTCTTTATCTCCAACTGTTTTTGAAACAACTAATTGCATTATATATGTTCCTGGTCCATATTGTTGATTTTCATCTGTTTTTAAGAAATCTAATAATGGTTCATCATCTGTATATATTGGTGTACTTGCACCTTCTCTTTTTACTATCCAATTATATTTTAATTTAGCTCCTGTTGGATCGTAAGATTCATCTATTATTTGTAATTTTTCATATTGTGATATTGTTTTATTTACAACTTTAAATGATGCTATAGGTTTTACACTACTTTCTCCAGATGTAATGTATTTTGTTGATGAAATAGATACTCCTTGATAATCTGTTACTGTTAATTTTATTATATATTCTGTATTTTCATCTAAATCTAATTCTATCTCTTGTCCAATACCATTACTTTCAATTGTTTGCCATTGACTTTCATCTTCATTTACTTTTTTATATTCCCACTTTTCACTTTGAATTCCATTGTTTGCTTTTTGCTCTTGATAATTATCTGATTGTTTTTCTATATCTAAATCATAAGAACTACTTTTTAAAGTTAATTTTTGATTTTGTAAATTCATATTAAATGAAGATACGGGTCTTCTGTGTGCAAATATATCTGTTACATATTCGTCTTCAAAATAAATTGTATATTTTCCTACATTCTCAAATTTATTGATTAAATCTTTTGAGTACATACCATCATATTCATATTGTCCTTGTGAATTTTCATAATATTCCTCATCATGTTCTACTTTCCATCCTCCATCTGGAAATTTACTTGTTGGAGTTGTAACACCACCAGCTGGTTCAACTACTTCTACAATTACTGGTTCATTTGCAATTATTTTATTTGTTGTATTTTTTGTCATTAAACTTTTTATATATTCTACTGTTGCTGTTACTGCATCCTCCGACGTGTTTCCTATATATTTTCCTTTATTATCGTTTTTCTTTATTACTTCTTCTATTTGGTTTTTATTTTCTTCTGTTCCCCAACCTATATAATATATATCTTCATTCATCAATTTAGAGATAATAGCTGTTAATTCATCTTTATTTGAGAATTGTTCATTTTCTTGGTCTTCAACATTTATTAATATTTTAGTTGCACCTTTTCTCCATGTTGGAGCTTGTAATACTTCTGTAAATTTTCTTATTATTTCAACGTCTAAGTTTATGTTTGTTAATTGGAAACTACCTATTTGATTGCATCCATGATTATAATGGTCTGAGAAAAATCCATATCCGCAACCATATTCTTTGCCCTTTTCATATTTATATACATAAGGATTTTGAAGGTTACCACCATCTATTGTTATTTCAGTATCTGTAACCTTTACACTTAATTCTCCAGATGTAGCTATATTTATTCCTGATATTAATTTTACTGAATTATTTGCTAAATTTTGGTTTCCATTTAATACAGTGAAAGGAGTACTATTGTTATTATCATAATCAAAATACCATAATGCTGCATTATTTGCAGAAGTACTTTTCCATGCTCTATCATTTTTATTAAAACTTAGTAGATATCCTTGAAGATGTCCATTTTCTTTCTTTTCTACTCTTAAAAGCATACCTGCTGCATTAAAGCTATCACCAAAGTTTATATTATATTTAAATTTAAATTCTTGTTCTTGACTATTTTCTGGTATTATATATATAGCATTTTTACCTTGATAATTTTGATTTCCTACCATTGTAACATTTTTCCCATTTTCGTCTTTTGTTACATTACCTATACTACGATTTACACTTTCTGTCCATTCAAGTTTTTCTTGAGTTTCTTTAGTCTGCGTTTCTATTGCAGATATATTTAACTTACCAGCGTCTATTTCTTCTTTAGTCATTATTTCTTGGTTAATTAATTCTTCTTTTAGATTTTCTTCAAAGTCTTGTAATTCAACCGCTGTTTTTGATTTTGTTAATATAATATCTACATTAGGTGTTTGCGTTACAGCAATTTTAACTCTTTCAGAAGCAGCATAAGCATTGGGTATTTGCGCTACTTTGATTTTATCTGTCTGTATAAAATGTGTATAAATACTTATGCCTACTAATAAAATCGCTAATACTGCTATTATTAATTTGGTAATTTTTCTCCTTTGTTTTTCTTCCATTCTTACAATCATAGCTTTATCTCCTATCTCTTTAAAAATTTTATAGGCTAATTATACTTAATCTTGTTTTTTTTTCAATATGTAGTTTGTAAGATATGGTTTGTTAATACCTTTGTTTGCTTACGGATGGTTAGTTATGGTTTTATGTATATTCTTAGTTAGTAACATTTTTGTAATATTCGTACCTAATTTGTACTTTTACTTAGGGATTGTACTTTTTTATTAAATTTTTATTTTTTAAGTCGTTGAAGAATTAAAGTTTAAAACAAATATTTTTTCAAAACAGTAAATAGTAAAAGCCTACCAAAATTTACATTTTGGTAGGCTTTGTTAAATATATTATTTTACATCTTTTGAAACGTTTTTATACAATACATAACTAAATACTGCTACTATTGAAACTATAACTATTGCTATAAATCCGTATTCTCCCAATCCCGTTTTTGGTATTGTTGTTTTTTTTACACTACTATCTTTTACAGTTGTTGTATTCTTTTGTGTATTTTGTTGTGTTGGTGCTGGTGTTTGTGTAGTGTTTTGTGTAGGTGTTTTATTTTCTTCTGGTGTATTTACTTGTGCTTTTTCTTTACTTATTGTTACACTTGCATCTTTAACTGTTATATCTCCTGTTCCACCGTCTGTTACTCTTCCTCCTGATGCTACTATTTCTTTAAATGTTATTGTTGTTTTTTCTACACTGATTGTTTGTTTTACTTTTAAATCAATTGTTAATACTGTTTCTGGATTTGTAACTTTACTATTTTTTAATAATGTTAACATTTTTGTTGATGGTGCATAAGATGGTGTCCACTCATTTGTTGATTTGAAATTTGATGATGAGATTTCTTCAAATACACTTGTATCATAGTCTATAGAAGCTGCTATAGTATCTACACCATTTCCTGCATTTACTGATGATAATTTTACTTCAACTGTAACAGTGTCCCCTTCTTTTAGTTTTGAGTTACTTGTTAATGCCATTCCAACAGAATATTCTGCTTCTGCATTTACTAATGTACTTATTATGACTATCATAATAATCATTAGTATTACCATTAAAGATTTTAGTTTAAAATTAGTTTTCATTTTTTCTCCTCTCCTTTATATATAAATTTAATTATTTTCTTGTTTTTTAATTTTTGTGTATGTTAATGTTATGGTTTCTAATATTGTATTATTTATTGTTGATAAATCTGTTACAGTTAGTTTTTCATTATCATCTAAATCTGCTGCTAAAAATTCTGCTCCTTGTATTTGCACTTCTTTTAGTATTACTTGATTTAGTGCTGATAAGTCTGTTACAGTAACATATCCATTTCCATCTAAATCTCCCATTACCACTGCTGTCATTGTTATTTCTTCTTCATATCTTTTATCTTTAATTGTCATTCCTGTACCAACTAATTCATCTTCTTTAAGTGTTTTTCCATTTTTATCTATAACTGTTATAATTCCATTTGTGTCACAGTTTTCTATAAACTCTGCAACTGTTGTTTCAGGTTCTATTTTGTCTAAGTAGATATCTCCTTCTTCATATTCATCTATGTTATTTTTTCCTACTTTATATTTTTCTGATCTTAAATATAATTTGTCTTCTTCCCATTGTGCATATAATGTTATGTTTTCCAATTTTGATGTATCTATACTTGTAACTTTTTCGCCTTGATCATTATTTGTTGTATACCATCCTTTAAATGTTGCATTTTCTTTACTTTGTAAGTCTACTAATGGTATATCTTCATCTTCGACTGTGTATTTTGTTGGATTAGCAGAATTATCACTATCTTTTAAGTTTTTATATGTAATTGTATATTCTATAGGTGTTATATCATATTGTGCTGTTACTGTTATATCTCCTGTTACATTTTCTAATGAATCCTCATTTTGCCATCCTTTAAATGTTGCTTTATAACCAGGTTTCGTATTATTTTTTGTAGGAATTTCTCCTGTATATTCTGCTTTTTCTCCATGCTCTACTGTTACTGTATTTATTATTGTTCCATCATCATTTTTAAATGTTACTGTATATTTATTTTTTTCAAATCTTGCATGTAATGTTGTATCTTCAGTAATGTCTACATTTGTTGAAGGATCTACTTTGTTTCCTTCATCATCATACCATCCTAAAAATTTATGTCCTTCTTTGCTAGGCTCTGGTAATTCTCCATATTCATCTCCATAAGTTACTTCTTTTTTCTGTTCTTCAATTTCTGGATCTTCTCCATCTGTATCGAATGTTACTTGATATTTTTTTGGTGTCCAATGTGCATATAATGTTGCATCTCCTTTTGCAATATATGGAGCTTCTATTTTTGTTCCACCTTTCTGTTCTGTATACCATCCATCAAATGTATATCCTTCTTTAGCAGGTTTATTTAAGCTAACTTCTTCTCCATGCTCTGCTGTTACTGTATTTATTGTCGTTCCATCATCATTTTTAAATGTTATTGTATATTTGTTTTTTTCAAATTTTGCATGTAATGTTGTATCTTCTGTAATGTCTACATTTGTTGAAGAATCTATTTTGTTTCCTTCATCATCATACCAGCCTAAAAATTTATTTCCTTCTTTGCTAGGCTCTGGTAATTCTCCATATTTTTCTCCATATGTTACTTCTTTTTTCTTTGCTTCAATTTCTGGATCTTCTCCATCTGTATCGAATGTTACTTGATATTTTTTTGGTGTCCAATGTGCATATAATGTTGCATCTCCTTTTGCAATATATGGAGTTTCTATTTTTGTTCCACCTTTTTGCTCTGTATACCATCCATCAAATTCATATCCTTTTTTGGTAGGTGTATCTAAACCTACTTCTTCTCCATATTTTACTTGTACTGTACTTATTGTTGTTCCATCATCATTTTTAAATGTTATTGTATATTTATTTTCTTCATATTTTGCATGTAATGTAATATCTCCTGTTATATTTACAATTGTTGTTGGTTCAATTTTATGATCTTGTTCATCATACCATCCTAAGAATTTATGGCCTTCTTTAGTTGCTTGTGGCAATTCTCCATATCTTCCTTCATTTCTTACTGTTTTACTTTGTACTGTACCTGTTCCACCTTCATAATCAAATGTTACAGTGTATTCATCTCCTAACCATCCAGCTGTAAGTTTTTTATTCTCTGTTATATCTACTTTATCATTTGGATCTATTTTGTTTCCATCTTCATCATACCATCCATCAAACTCATATCCATCTCTTTCTGGTATTGGTAAATCTCCATATTTTTCTCCATAAGTTACATCTTGCTCTGTTCCATCAATGTCTTCGTCTACACCATCTGTATCAAATGTTATTTTAAATTTTTTTGGTGTCCAACGTGCATATAATGTTATATCATCTTCTGGTGTATATGGTGTATTTATTTTTTCTCCATCTGTTTGTTGTGTATACCAACCATCAAACGTATATCCTTCTTTTGTTGGTGTTTCTAATTGAACTGGACTTTGTTTATATGTTGCTGTTATTTCTCCATCTCCATTTCCAAATGTATATGTTACGCCAGATATACTTCCTTGACCTGTTGCTGTCCATTTATCAAATTTTTTCTTTGATATAACTTGTGTTGTATTTTCACCATCTTTTAGAGTTACTGTGTAGCTATCTTCTGGAGGTACTGGGTCTGTTATTGCTTTTGTTGAACCACTTGTCCCTGTTATAGTTGAATCATCTGTCTTTCCATTCCATGTTCCTCTATTTGGATGTATTGTTAATGTATATGTTACTTCATCCCAATGTGCAAATAATGTTATATCCTTTTCTGGTGTATAGTCTTCTCCTATATCTCCTACTCTTTCTCCTCCTGTTTGTGCTGTATACCATCCACTAAATGTTGAATTTGCTTTTGTTACACTTGGTAATTGTATTTCTTCTCCTATATAATTTGCCTTTACTGTTGCATCTGTATCAGCAAATGTATATGTTGCTCCTTTTAATGTTCCTCCACCTGTTTCTAATGTCCATTTATCAAATTTTGTTTTTTGTTCTAATTGTAAAGTAGTTGGTGTTCCACCATTTACATTAAATTTAACTGTATGGCCTTTAGGAGTTACTGTTGGGTCTAATAAAGTCTGTTGTGTTCCATATGGCTCAGTAAAACTTTGTGATTTTGAACTACCTTCCCATGTTCCTCCATTTGGATCTACTGTTAATGTTGATTTTATTTGTTCCCATTGAGCATATAGTGTTAAATCTGCATCTGTGTTATATTTATCTCCTGCACTATATGCTTGTCCACTTCCATTAACATCTGTATTCCATCCTTTAAACGTGTATCCTGTTCTAGTAGGAGGTGTTGTTCCTTCTATTGTATAACTTTCTCCAGCTTTTTTCTTTCCTGCATTTGGCATATCATTTACTGTATCATTAGCATTAGTATTATAAGTTATATTATATTCTTTTGGTTCTTCTGGTACTTCTGCATCTTTAGGTATTGTTAGTGTAGCTCCCTTACACCAGATATCTTCTCCCTTAAATGCACAATCAACTTCATCTTCTAAAGTAATCTTTGTACTATTTGTCGTTTTCAATACATTAAAAGTTATTGTATACATCAGACCTTCTTTTCCTGAATTTGCATTTGATCTAGTAGCTTCTATTTGAATTTCTCCATTTTCATTTACATAATCAGGGCTATTGAATTTTGTTTGATTATTAGTTGTAAATTCTTCTTCTTCATTAAATTCTAGAATTTCTTCATCATATTGTAAATAACCACTAAATGTATCGACTTGCTTAGAATTCTCTAAATCAATATACATTTCTACTTCTATTTGTTCTCCAACTTTTATTTCTGTTGCATTACTTTCTAATCTAAAGGTTACATCTGGGTCTATTTCATGTCCAACAGCTATAACTGGTGAAAATATAGAAAATATGATACTAAATATTAGTAATCCACTAATAATTTTGCTTTTCATGAGTATCCCTCCTTATCTTCTTAATAAAATTCTAATATTTATTTTCAAAAATTACAATATTCGTTTTTTTTAGAATTTTAATTTTTACAATTTTCTTTGTTTTTGTCCTTACGGATGCTTAATTATTTTTTTTAATCACTTAAATATTATATTTATGTTACATTTTAATTACATTAGAATAATTAAGAATAATAATAAATTTTAATTTTATATAACCCGTATAGTTAATACATATATTTCTTTTTTATTGTGCAATTTTCTATAATATAAATATAATATCTAAATGATATTTTTATTTATATTGTTACTAGCCAACTATATTTTAAATATAATGCAATAGTTGACTAGTAATTATTACTATATTAAAGCTTATTTTACATAGAAAATTAAATTTATAAAATTCTTAATAACATTTTGTTTAATGTAGATAAGTCTGTTGGTGTTATATTATCATTTTCATC
>CANQTJ010000049.1 GCA_947626705.1 uncultured Clostridia bacterium
GATGAGGAGAATTAGGAGCTTTAGACTATACAAAGCATATAGACTAGGAACTAGAAAGAGTTATTATAGAAAGAACACTTACAAAAAACAAAGAAAGAAAAATTGTTATGGGAGCGACTACTAAGACAGGAAGAAAAAATATAAAATCTAATAATAGTGCTACACGATTTATTCCTTTTGATGTATTTGATAAAGAACAGTTAATTGATATATTAGAAGAACAAATAATTATTGCTAACAATAACCCTAATAATTGTGAACATTTATTATTTTGTAAGAGAGAGGGAAGCTATATTATACCTTCACAAATAAATCAAATATTTAAAAGAGTATGCAGAGAAGCCAATGTCAAAACAAATCTTGTAACTGGCTGTAATACACACATGACAAAGCATACATTTGTAACACGTGCCATTGAATCAGGTATGAGTTTACTAACAATATCTAAGTTAGTTGGAACAAGTGTAAGAGAACTTGAAAAGACTTATGCTCATGTATTAGATAAATTTATGAAAGTAGAACTTGAAGGACTTAGAAAGCATTTAAAGAATAATAAAATAATTGTTTTTCCTAAGTCAAAATGTGAAGAAAAATCTATATCATAATTGGTTAAAAAATTATTTTTTGATTTTATGTAAAGAATGTGATATAATAATTATAATTAGGGTGGAAAAAGTTTGAGTACAATAAGAAATATTATCTTATCCTAATTAACAAAATAAAAATTGGAGGTTATTTATCATGAAAAAAACAAACTTTGTACGGCATTTAGGTATTATCCTTTGCTTATGCCTATTGCTTACTTCACTGACTGGCTGTGCGTGGTTTTCCAACGAAATGAAGAACATTAAGGGAGAGTTAATTGGTAACCATTTTGCTATTGATTTTTACGACAACTTTGGCAATAAGGTCGTGACAATGGAAGGCGAAAAAGTCGGTATGGAAGCAAACTATGTTAAATCAAAATCGGTTGATTCGGAAGGAACGACAAGCAATAACTATGAGTTATCCAGTGTTATAACAATGACAATTGATGGAAATCAAGTAGCACAAACAGGCAATACAGTCATCTTTGCAGAAGACGGAATTAAGAAATTGGAAGATTTTAACTTGCCAAGCGATATTACAACAAATGGAGAAGGAACAATTAATATTTTTGACAGGAATATTAACAAAATCAAAAATTTGTTGGGAACTCCAAAAGTTATTGTTGTATGTTCGCAACTCGGTGTACCAATTGCTGTTTATGGTGGAGAAAATGTCTATTGGGAAATTCCGGATGATTTACCTAAAACTACGAAACTTAATGTTGACGGATTGGCATTGTATATTCACAGAGCCAACTACATATTACTTGATAGCGAAAGGATTAAGTAATTTCTAAAGCAACAAATGTACTCGAACAAGTGCCACTATATCTTTTATAAGGATATAGTGGCTAATTTATTAAAAATGATATTTATTATAATAATAACAAATAATTTTTAAAGAAAATATGGTTATTCCATTAAAATTCCATTAAAAAAATACAAATACCAGCCAGAATACTTACATCACAAGCACTTACAAAACAGCCAATATGCTCATCTGCACCAGACACGAAACGTGAAATAAAAAGAACGTAATTTACTTGTATCAAGGGTTACGCTCTTTTTATTTTTTAAAAATTTATTAAAAGTAATGCAAAAGTAATTTACTAAAACATCCCTAACACAAATACAAGATAAAATGAGAATTGCTTGTATAAAATCTTTTAACAAGTTTTATGATATAGATTTTAAGTTAAAAGAAAAACAAAAAGGCAGAAATCAAGACATCAATGTAAAAGATATGGGCAATTACAGAGAAATAAAAAAACAATTAAAGCAAAAAGAACAGAAACTTGAAAAAGCTAATGAACAAACAAAAACACTAGATAATACAAGTAAAGATATAAACAAAATATTAGATAATTTAAAACCTACTAAACTTAATAAAAATAATATGGTTATTTCAAGCGAGGATGTCCAGAAACTAAAAAGTTACACAAAAGATGTAAAAGATATTACCAAAACTGTTAGAAGTGTAAATGACTTAAATATAGCTATTAAAGAGTTTGAACATTCTGCTTTTGATATAGAAAAAGAAAATCGTTCACTTAAATATGAAATAGAACTAAAAGATAATGAAATCGGCAGTTTAAAAAATGAACTCTCTACTAAAGATAAGATTATTAGCAAGTTACAAACTGAAAAGGAAAAGATAAAACAAGAATTACAGAAATTTAAAGGCTTTTGGCATAGTATTATGAGCCATTTTCATAAAAGAATTTGCTTTGATAAAGATGAAAACTATAAGATTGTAAGTGATGACCTATACAAGAACGGCATATTTGATAACAATGATAATGAAATTGCTAATAATATTCATAGAAGAGTAACTATACCAGATGAAAACAAGCAAATCAAGAATAAAAAGAAAGATAATGATACCAGATTTTAAAAGGAGGAAAAAATTATAGATAATAAATTACCAAAAACAAAAATTGATGAAAAGACAGGCATTGAATATCATTTAGAGGGGAATTATTATATACCAAATCTAGCAATGCCTAAACAAGAACAAATTACTTTAAATAAATATGGAAGAATGAGACTAAAATACTTGAAAGAACACAAAAAAAGCTGATTATACTATAATGCTAATGAATGGAACATTAAATACACATTTGAAAGAAATACAAGAAACGGCAGATAATAGAGTGCAACAAAGTTATTAGTGAGTTAAAAGCTAAAAGCGATTTGACAGAAGATATGAAAAATACAGATATGCTTTATTGGGTAGGTATAATGAACTCTATTAAAGCACAGGCTGAAGAAATTGTTTTTAGTGAATTGATTTATGTATAAAAAGTTGTTAAAAGCGAATGAGACAAAATTTTCACTTGCTTTTATACTATTTTTTTATCTATATGATTTGTAATTTTATGTAAAATATGATATACTATGTATAGTATTCGTAGCCATACGAATTATAAGAAGAATGGCATTGTTTTAATTATTCTCGTTAAACAATTGTTAGGAGGAATGTCTTATGAAAAAACGGATGTCATTATTAGTACTGGTTGTATGTTTAGCTTTAGCACTCTGTGCTTGTGGTGAGTCAAGTACTATAGTAACTCTCGATGACGAAGGTAATGCAGTATCAAGTGTAGATAATACATCACCAAATTTAGTATCAGTTTTCAGTACAAGAGATGACAAGGAATACTTGGAATTTCTTACTGGGATTGATGATAAATACGAAATCATTGACATTACTACTGGTATGAGTACTTATCGTTATGGAGAGTCATACATAGTTACATATACAACCAAGAAAGACGTTAGTGAAAAGGAACCTGTATCATACAAATATTATCTGTACAAAACACGTGAACAATCTGAATATCTTAGTTTCTATAGTTCATTTGATTTTGATACATATGAAATTGTTGATATAAGTACAAGACTATCGACATACTTTTATGGAGAATCTTATGTGATTACGTACAGAAAGCCAAACTAACAAAAGTAGGGGATGTCCTTTTTGGATGTCCCTGCAACTATTTTAGTAATTATCAATTAAGAGATTTTAACACTTTTTACTAAATTTTTAAATTGTGTATTATATTTTATGAAAAAAATGATATAATAAATAAAATTGATTGATATTTATATAATCGTCAAGAGAGCCAATGACAAGTTGTAAATATCTACGTCATTGGCACCAATATAAAAAAACTGCTAGAAATAGCGTTTTTTATACTCAAAATTAAACATACACGCTTTATAAAAAATAAAAAAGTATGTATTTGAATTAAGAAAAAACGATTAAGAATAACAAAAATCTTAATCGTTTTTTTATCTTGTTTAATTTATAAAAGAAGAACCCTCAAATTCAATAAGAATAGAGGGAGAAAAATGCTTTCTTTTAGTGCTAGAACATCAAAAGCGATACAAATAATCTCGTAACGCATCATATACAGGTTGTCGTTTAACGATTTTGTCACTTTGTAAAATTTGTTCTAATTCAATTAAAGATACAAATTTTACTGCTTGAACTTCTGATTCCTGTATACGAATATGCTCAATTTTGATACCATTTTTACGCAAGATGAAAAAATCATAGTATTGATTTTCAAAATAGTCTTCTGCAAATTTTTGAGATACTCTGTACGAAAACATATATCGAAAATCAGTTACACTTACTTTTGCCTCTACATTAATCATAACTTCTTCGTTAATTTCTCTAACAGCTGCTGACACGGCATCTTGACCAGATGAAATATGACCGGCTACTGAAATGTCCCAAAGATTAGCATTTTTGTCTTTATTAGCTGACCTTTGTTGTAAAAGAATTTCATTTTTTTCATTGATTATAGCAATTACAATTGCCCTATGCCATAGTCCTTTAGAATGAACTTCTTTACGAGTTAAAATTTCACCTGTTTTTATACCGTTTTCGTTTAAAACATCAATATACTCTGCCATTATTATTCCTCCTTGTATTTAACATTTATTGCGTATATATGATATCAAGTATGCACATTCAAAATTGTACATATTTAAATATATTATAACTTATTTTACATAAATTTGCAAATTTGAATTTTTCATTTTTTTAATATTTATACTATAACATAGACACTATAAATAAAATATAAGGGAGAAAATAAAAATGGAGAATTAATTATAATTAAAAATGAAAAATGCTATTTATACTATCTATGAAGTTCTTAATAATGTGGATATTGAAATTAAAGAAGAATTAAAGGAAAAGCTAAAACAAGAATTTGGCAAGAATACATTTAGTTTAACAATTAGCAGAGGAAATATAAAAAATTTTCGTAATTATATATGGATAAATATTGAAGATATAGAAAATGAAAAATTTTATTCAATTAATTTATTTTATAATTATATAATACTAAAATTATTATACTTAGTAATGATAACTCTGAGAATAGTCAAAAAACTCAAGATTAGTGCAAATTTAATCAAAGCAGTCTGGTCAACCGCTTTATTTTTTATTATATGTCAAACCATTTTACACTATTTTTTTTCAAAAGATTGAAAAGAGCAATAAAAAATGATAAAATACTTATATTAGTTTCTTTTTAATCTTGTTTTGAAATAATTATTTTAAGGAGGAAACATAATGGCGGTTAAATTTGAAACTTTTGATATACCAAATGCTATATGTGGACAAGAGGTATCACAAGAACAAAAAGAGAAGATTTCTAAAAGAGTTGCAAAAGCAGATGCAATTTTACGGAAAAAAATGAAAAAAATTGCTAGAGCTGAAGCTGAAGCCAAAATATTTTCTAAAAAAATATCAAACTGAATACTTCTTTGGCAATATTAGAGATGATTTTTTTAAATGGTATGTGACGGAATATATATAAGGAGCACCCAAATAAGAGGTGCTCCTTTAGAATTAAATAATATTGAAAGGATCAATTGATTTTTCAAGGCCAATTAAATCCTCTACAATATAAGAAGAGTCGTCTTTTTGTATATACTCATATCCAAATATATTAATATTAGGTCTATCTAATAAAATACGTTCTGGATATCTACTTTCATCATGAAAATAATGCATTGATGTCTCATATTCGACTCTCGTGTGTGTTGCCATTGTGCGAATTTGAATTTCAAATGGTAAACCATATAATGAAGAACTATATGCTATGTGCAAAGATTGATAAGAATGTTTCTTAGGTGTTTTATAATAATCTTTGACCTTAAAATCTAGTCCATTAGGAATTGACGCTTCTTCATCTGTTGGTATTATAACATCTGGATATTCTTCGTGCTTAAACCCTAAATCTGATAAAGGTTCAGCATTTATAGGAATATATCCTTTTTTTACCGTAAAAAAATAGTTTACTTCATTTAAAACTCTATAACACATTTCAACTGCTTCATGAGTATCATTTTTTCCCAAAATTAGGATAAGCCTTGTTCCGATTTCGTCACAAATACGTTCCAGAGAATATTTCCGTCTTTCAAATTCAGTCTGAGCATTTAGACTTTTATTTATAAAAAGACGTATTTTGTCATTAAATTTTTTATAGGACTTCTTTCTACGCTGAAATACAATGTTGAAGTTATAGTTATTTTTCTTTTTCCAGCTTTTCATGTGGGATTGTTGATGTTTTGATATTCACGTAGTTTATTTGCATATTCGATATTATATGCAAGTTGGGTATTGATTAAAGCTGTACGGAAATTCCGGTCAGCAGTTAAAAGAGAGGTCATTTTCTCAGGACATAGATATTCATTTATATCCGGAAAATGCGCCTTAACTGGTTGTTCTTTATTCATAAGTAAACCTCCTTAAATTTTTTCAATATAATAAACAATAATATTATATCAAAAAAATTAATATAATTCAAATGTGTTGACAATAAATAATTACGAATATATAATATGTTAAGATGCTAAAGAAAACAAATTTTAATATAAAAGTTTAATAGTAACACTTATAGGATATACAATTATGAAAAAGGAGAAATAAATGAAAAAAATAGAATTATTAGCACCAGCAGGTTCATTTGAAAAAGCAAAAGTAGCATTCAAATATGGAGCAGATGCAGTATATTGTGGAACATCATCATTATCATTAAGAACAAGAGCTGATATGGGAAATCAAGATTTAATAAAAACTATAGAATACGCACATAGTATAGGAAAAAAAGTGCATGTTACACTTAATATTTTTGCATTTGATGAAAAATATGAAGAAATAATTGAAATGGCAAAAATATTAAATAAAGTAAAGCCAGATGCAATTATTGCAGCAGATGTAGGAGTTATAGATACATTAAAACAATATGCACCAGATATTCCAATACATATAAGTACACAAGCAAACATAGTAAGTTTAAGAGATTGTAACTTTTGGTATAAAAATGGAGCCAAAAGAGTAATTATGGCAAGAGAAATGAATAAAGAACAATTAAAATATATAATGGAAAATAAACCAAAAGATTTAGAAGTAGAGATGTTTGGACATGGTTCAATTTGTTTTGCATTTTCAGGAAGATGTTTTTTAAGCGATTTTCTGAGTGGAAGAAGTGCAAATTTGGGTGATTGTGCACAAAGTTGTAGATGGTCTTATAACTTATATGCAGAAGAAAAAAATAATCCAGGTGAATTATTACCAATAGAAGAAAGTGAATATGGTACAAGCATATTTTCATCAAAAGATTTATGCTTATTGAAAGAAATTCCAGAAATAATTGATATGGGCATAGATAGTTTAAAAATAGAAGGAAGATTAAAGACAGAATATTATATAGCAAGTGTAATAAATGTTTATAGAACCGCAATAGACGACTATATTAAAGATTCAAAAAGTTATGATTATACAAAATATATAGAAGAAGTTGAAAAATCAAAGACAAGAGAATTTACTACTTTTTATTTCAATGATAGGAATAATAAGGAAATACAAGATATGAGTGGAAGACAGTATAATGATAAATATGAATTTGGTGGAAAAATAATAAAATATAATGAAGAAAAATCAGTAATTGAAATAAAAAATAAATTAATTGTTGGAGATACAATAGAAATAATTATTCCAGGTCAACTAAAACCACATATATTTAAAATAGAAAAATTATGGGATTACGAAACTGAACAAGGAATAGATAGTATAAGTCCAGGAGTAAAGGGACAAAAAGTATTTATGAAATTGCCAATAATTTGTGAAGAAGGGTGGATACTAAGAAGAAAAAAATAATATAAATAAATATGATACTGTATATTTATTTTATAATATAAAAACTCTAGAGATTAACTTTAGAGTTTTTGTATTTAACAATCTTCTAATAGTATATCAAGAATTTTAGGATATATTTTAGAAGCATTTTTATTCCAATTATCAACAATTTTTTTTGCTCTATCACGAGAACCAGCAAAAGTTTTTACTTCAAATATTGTTTCATTGTTTTCAATAATTTTACATTTAATAGTATAATCATTTTCACTTTTTGGTATAAATTCAGCTATAATTGAAGTTTCATCAGCAATAGAAGGAAATTCTTTTTTAAAAATATTGTCTGCTTTTAATTTTAATATTCCTGGTAAAACATCTAAAGTTAAAGAAAGTGCATTTATTCCTTCACTGGTTATTTTTAGTACACCATCGTCTTCTTCATCTTTAGTAAATTTTCCTACTAACTTTGAATCTGATAAATCAGATAAAACTTCTTTAAAATAAAAATAGTTTACATCGTTTATAGATGATATAATTTTATATAATCCATCTTCTATAATGCCATTTGAAATTTGATTTAGTATATATAAAATTAGAACTTTATTTTCAGCCAAAGTAGTAGTATTATCTGAATTAGACATTTTATAATTCTCCTTTCGCTTTGTTCAACATAAATAAAATTTTATAAAATATATAATTTATAAAACTTTGTTTATGAATTATATCATATTATTAGTGAAATGTAAAATATTTTTTTCTCAAAAAATGTTTAAAACTTAATAAAGAAGATATATAATTATATATGAATAAATGTAGAAATTTAATTAAAAAAAAGGTTAACTAATATAATATTTAATATCTATGTTTGTTTTACAGTAACATTGGAAAGGAATGAAAGTTAATATGAAAAATGGAAAAGTAGTTTTAGTTGGAACTGGCTTTGTAGGAATGAGTATGGCATATTCTATGCTAAATAGAGGAGGAGTTGAGGAATTAATATTAATAGATATAGATGAGGAAAAAACTAAAGGTGAAGAAATGGATTTATCTCATGGTTTGCCGTTTGCACCACAAAAAATGGTAATAAAATCTGCTGGTTATGAAGAATGCAGAGATGCACAGATAGTTGTTATTACAGCTGGAGTTGCACAAAAGCCAGGACAAACAAGATTAGAATTAGCAGAAACAAATACAAAAATAGTAAAAAGCATAACACAGAATATAATGAAAAGTGGATTTAATGGAGTAATTATTGTCGCAAGTAATCCAGTAGATTTAATGACTTATGTTGTTTCAAAAGTTTCAGGACTTCCTAAAAATCAAGTATTTGGGTCAGGAACTGTTCTAGATACTGCAAGATTACGTTATATAATGTCAGATTATTTTAAAATATCTAGCAAAAATATTCATGCATATATAATGGGAGAGCATGGAGATTCATCATTTGTACCATGGCAACATGCATATATTGGCTGTAAAAAAGTAATAGATATAATGAAAGATGAAAATTTACCTATGAATGATTTAGAAAAAATTCATAAAGATGTTATTAATGCAGCGTATGAAATAATAGAAAAGAAAAAAGCAACGTATTATGGAATTGGAATGTCTTTAAGCAGATTGGTTAAAGCAGTTTTAAATAATGAGAATTCAATTTTAACTATTTCAACGTATTTAAAAGATGGAGAATATGGTCAAAATGATATTTATATTGGAGTACCTGCAATTATAAATAGTAATGGTGTAAGAGGTTTATTAAAACTCGAACTTTCAACAGAGGAACAAGATAAATTAAATTATAGTTGTAAAATTATAAAGGAAATGAGGGAAAAATCTATAGATAAAATTATAAACGAATAGGTACAATTTTTTAATATAACTATAACCAAAAAATAAAAAGATAAAATTTTCCTATAAAGAATAAATTTTTATATAAAAACCAAAATAATATTGGTGATACTATGAAAATAACATTTATAAAATATGAAAAAGAAAACAATTACCAAATACCAAAAATATTTGGAATAAATGTAGAAGAAATAAAAGAACCTGAACAAATAGATGAAAAAATAGAAGAACTTAAACGTAAAGAATACACTACAATAGTAATATCAGATGAATTAGCAAGTTTTTCAGAAAAAATAGTAAATAAATATAAATACGACAATTCTATAAAACTTATAATAACTCCTACAAAATATAAAACTTAAAAAGAATTACTAAGAAAACAGAAAAAGTCATAATATAAACGACAACAACATATACATTTATAAAGAAAAAACTTAAGGAGGTAAAAAATGATAGAAGCACAAAGAGAGAATTTAAGTATAAATAAATTAGTAGCAGAAAAGAAAGAAATCATATTTGCTGAAGGAGATATGATAGTACCAGATTCAAAGCCTGATATTTTAAATACAATTTGTACAAGTGGGGTTGTATCAGTATATAAGAAGGAGGTGCAAGACGAAAAAATACGATTAGATGGCGCTATAAACACATATATAATGTATATGCCAGATGGAGTTGATGAAAGTGTTAGAGGATTGAATACAAGTATAGATTTTTCTGAAAATATCAACATAGCTAATTGTAAAGAAGGAATGGATTTAGTTACAGATATAAGTATTAAATCAATAGAAGCAAAAGTAATAAATGGAAGGAAAATAGGAATAAAAGCAACATTAGAAGTTAATATGAAAATATACTTAAATGAAGATATTGAAGTAATTAATGAAATACAAAATGAAAATGATATACAAATTTTAAAAGAAGACTTAAAAGTAAATTCTCTAGTGGGAAAAGGAGAAACAAAAATATATGCCAAAGACAATATTCAAATAGATAATATAGACAATCTTGCAGAAATATTAAAAGCACAAGTATGTTTAGTAGACAAAGACGTAAAAGTTAGTTATAATAAAGTACTAACTAAATCAGAAGCAGAAATAAGAATAATGTATTTAACTGAAGACAAT
>CANQTJ010000050.1 GCA_947626705.1 uncultured Clostridia bacterium
AATAATATTTAAAGTGCCATTTCTTGTATTATCATATTTGTTTAAAACAATACAATAATGTAATCCTCCTAGTTCATTTCCAATATTAAATCCTAAATTTACTTTTATAATATCGCCACGAGAATACATACCAGATTTTGAAATATTAAATGTTCTTTCTTCATCGTGATACTCAGCAAAATCATATATCCAATATGCTAATAATTCACTTTTTTTGTATTCGCTTAATTCTATATGTTTTAAAAAAGACAAATCTAATCTATTTAAAGATTTATCTTTATGAATAATTGCATTGTTTTTTATTTCAATTTCATCTTCATCCATAATATCAACTCCTTGCAATTGTATATAGTAGCATTATATCAAACATCTGTTTTAAATGCAATAGCTATTGAAAATTATTTTTATTATGTTATAATTTATACACCAGTTGATTAATCAAATTTTTTTTGAGCAAAATGTGGGAGGAAAATTTTTATTAGATGATAATTGCAAAGTAATAGATTATAAAATAAGAAATATATAAATTATAGAAGTAATTATGAAGGTATTAAGTTTAACAGAACTTTATGCAACCTTAATAAAAGAAGGAAAGAAAAAAGTTGAAACTAGGAGTTGGAAAACTTCTTATAGAGGAGAGTTATATATTCATGCTAGTTCAACTAAAGTTACTAAAATATCAAAAGAAAATACAGAATTAATGAACTTAGTAACGGAAAATAATTTGAACTATGGTTATATAATCTGCAAATGTAATTTGGTAGATTGTTTTAAAATGACACAAGAATATGTAGAGGATATTAAACAAAATCATTATCAAGAATATGTTTGTGGAGAGTATAAAGAAGGACGATATGCATGGGTATTAGAAAATATTGAAATACTTGACAATCTAATTAAGACAAAAGGGCATTTAAGTATATGGAATTATGAAATGGATATTGGGAGAATAAAAAAATGTTAGATATAAAAAATGCAAAATTAGCATTTAAAAAATTTTTAGAAAACTACAAAAACCAAGATGATTTAGGTTTTGACTTAAAAGTTATACATACATATAATGTAGTAGAGAATGCTAGAATATTAGCCAAAGGATTAAATTTAAGCAAAGAAGATATTGAACTTGCAGAACTTATTGGATTACTTCATGATATTGGAAGATTTGAAGAATTAAAAATATTAAATAAGTTCGATAGTGTAGGTTTTAATCATGCTGAGCATGGTGTAAAAATGTTGTTTAAAGATGGTTTAGTTAGGAATTTTATTCAAAATAACGAATATGACAAAATAATTGAAACAGCTATAGCAAATCATAGTAAATTTGCAATAGAGAAAAATTTAGATGAAAAAACATTACTTCATTGTAAAATTATTCGTGATAGCGATAAATTAGATAATTTTAGAGTAAAAGAAGAAGAAAAAATTGAGTCAATATTTCCTAAAGTAGTTAGTAGTAAGGAAGAATTTGAAAATTCTACTATATCAGATGCAGTTTATAATTCTATAAAAAAATTAGAATGTGTAAGATTGTTAGATAGAAAAACACCAATAGATTATTGGATTTGTGTTTTAGCTTTTATATTTGATTTGAATTTTTCTATATCTTACAAAATAGTAAAAGAAAAAAACTATGTAAATCATTTAATTGATAGATTTGATTACAAAATAGCAGACACAAAAGAAAAAATAGAAGAAATAAGAGAAATACTTAACAACTATGTAGATGAAAAAATTAAAATTTATAGTTAGTTATTGTTATAATTTATCTATTTATATACTATTTGTTATATTAACATTAGAAAGATAGACTGATATTTACAAATGCTTATGATAAACATGTAAAAACAGAAGTATGTTTATAGAAATTTGCTTTATTTTATTTAATAAAATCACAAGGCAAGTTTAATATACAGGCAATTATAATAGCTACATAATACTATGATAATAATATTTCTATACAAGAAGGAATAAACAAAAGTTATAATAATTATTTTAATAAAATGAATGGAGGGTAACATGGAAGAAAAATTTGATGTTTTAAATGAGTCAGGAGAATTTACAGGAGAAGTTGCAAGTAGAGAAGAATGCCATAAAAAAGGGCTATGGCACAGAGCAGTATATGCTTTTATTATAGATGACAATAAAAATGTATTATTACAAAAAAGAAGTAGCACAAAAAAATTGTGGCCTAATATGTGGGATGTGACAGTAGGTGGACATGTTGATAGCGGAGAGTTTGGTAGACAAGCTCTAATAAGAGAAGTTAAAGAAGAACTAGGAATTGAAATTAATGATGATGATATTAAGTATTTAGTTGGTTCTACGTCAATAAATGAGCAAGGAGATATTATAAATAAACATTATAATGAATGTTATTTAATTACTAGAAATATTGATATTTCAGATATAAAGGTTCAAAAAGAAGAAGTATCAGAAGTAAAGTATTTTTCAAAAGAAGAATTATTAAAAAGAATTGCTAATAATTATGAGGGATTAACGAATAAAATAGGAGCATGGAATTTTTTGAAAAGAATATTAGAAAAATATTACTAATAAACTGATAATATATAAATTGAAAAAGACAAAAAAGGAGAAAAAATGTCAATTATAGAAGTTAAAGATTTAGTAAAAACATATAAAATCGTAGAAAAAGAAGATGGAATAAAAGGATATTTAAAAAATTTAATAAGTCCTAAATATAACGATATTACAGCAGTTAAAGGAATAAACTTTAATATAGAAGAAGGAGAGCTGGTTGGTTATATTGGAGAAAATGGAGCAGGAAAATCAACAACAATAAAAATGCTTACAGGATTATTAACGCCTACATCTGGTAAGGTTGTAGTAAATGGAATTGTTCCAAATGAAAAAAGAATAGAAAATAATAAAAATATAGGTGCAGTTTTTGGACAAAAAACACAATTATGGTGGGACTTACCTGTAATTGAGTCTTTTAGATTGATAAAAAAAATGTATAAGATACCCGAAAATGAGTATAGAAAGAACTTAAAGAAATTTACTGAAATTTTAGATTTAGAAGATTTATTAGAAAAACAAGTTAAGAATCTAAGTTTAGGACAAAAAATGAGGTGTGAAATTGCAGCTACTTTCTTACATAATCCTAAAATAGTATATTTAGATGAACCAACGATAGGTTTAGATGTTTTTGTTAAAGAAAATATAAGAAAATTTATCAAAGATATAAATAAAGAAAGAAAAACAACAGTAATTTTAACTACACATGATTTAAAAGATATAGAAGATGTATGTGATAGAATAATACTTTTAGATAAAGGTCAAATAATTTATGATGGAGAAAAACAAAAATTTAAAGATACTTATGGAAAATATGTTATTGCTGAATTTATTATAAGTTCAAAAAATAAAGATATATCTAATCTAACTGATGCTATAATATTGGAAGAAAATGAAAAAGATATAAAAGTTAAGTTTATGCATAATGAAACTACAATAGTTAAACTAATGAATGAAATATCTAGTTACTGTAAAATAGAAGATGTACACATAAAAGAGCCAGAATTAGAGGACATATTAAAAGAAATATATAAAGGAGCACACGAATGTTAAAAAGTATGTTAGCATTAGGAAAAATGCAATTTAATCAATATAATATATACAAATCAAATTTTTACTTATTCACATTAAACAGAATTGTGGAAATTGTAGTATATATTTTTGTATGGCAAGCTATATATAATCAAACAGGAAATGCTGGGGGATATACAATAGCACAAATGACTACATATTATATTTTAGTATTTACATTAAGTTCATTAAGCTGTTGGGGAGTAAATGAAGATATGGCACACTCCATTAGAAATGGAAATATTAATAAAGAGTTATTAAATCCATTGTCATATTTTCAGTATTATTTTGGAGTAAATATTGGAGAAATGGGATTTGCATTAGTAGTAGGAATTGCAACTTTTATAATTTGTAGTTTATTTTGGAGTATTACATTACCAGTAAGTTTTATAAACTTCTTATTATTCATTATTTTGATATTATTAGGTATTCCAATTACTTTCTTTTTTACAATGATAGTAGGTACAGTTGGATTTTATAGTAGTTCTATATGGGGAATGCAAATATTAAGAAAATCTATTATATCAATTTTCTCTGGACTTATTGCTCCAATAACCTTATTTCCTATTTGGTTTCAAAATATAGCTAATATATTACCATTTAAAGAATTAATATATACACCTATAAATATATGGTTAGGACAAATTACAATTAATGAAATAGTATTTATTATAATGAAACAAGTACTTTGGATTATAATATTATATTTGTTCGCTAAATTGTTTTTTAATCATGCAGTAAAAAAAGTTACAATAAATGGAGGTTAAAATGTCAAAGATATTTGATAATATTAGTTTGTACTTTTCTTTTTTGAAAGCATCATTAAAGGAAATGTTAATTTATAGATTGGATTGCATTGTAGGTATGATATCTCAAATAGTTACCCAATTAGTAGAAATTATTTTTATATGGATAGTCTTTCAAAATACAGATAATTTAGCTGGGTGGAATTTCATGCAAATACTTTTATTATATGGAGTAACATTAATATCAATAGGAATTTCTGATTTTTGTTTTGATGCATTATATGATATCGGACCTAAATATATAAGAAACGGAGAATTTGATAAAATTTTATTAAGACCAATTAATCCATTAATATCAATAATTGGATCATCAAAAGAATTTACAGCTCTTGGCTATTTTGGATTAGGATTATTTTTAACAATTACGATGCTAATAAAACTTTCTATTCCTATTACGATGATTCTGATACTAAAAATATTATTTTTCAGTATTGTTGGTGCATCTATTATAGGAGCAATAAATGTAATATTTAGTATTGCATCATTTTGGACATATAGGTCAAATGAAGTTATATGGTCATTTTATAGAGTATATACATTTGCACAATATCCACTAGATATATATAATAAATTTATAAAATTCTTAATAACAGCAATATTGCCATTTGCTTTTGTAGCATATTATCCTACAATGAATTATTTAGGAATGAACTCAAATATGATTTATATTGCTCCAATGATTATGATTATTCTTTGGGTAATAGCAATTAAGGTATGGAATTTTGCATTAAGTAAATATAGAAGTACAGGTACTTAAAATTGTTTCATTTGTTTGTTAAATTTCATTAAATGAAAGAAAATAATACATAAGATTATTATTATATATGAATATAAAGATATCACAAAAATAAAATTTTGTGTGTCTAAATTTGGGATAATATAAAAATAAATAAAAAATATGATAATTATTAACTTTAATAAATAAAATTAAATGTGGACATAAAAAAATTAATAGTAAAAATTTTTTATGTCCGCTTTTGTTTTTAAATAGAATCTATAACACACTTTCCATTATAAGATTTTATTGTAAAAATAAAATTTTCATTTTCCTTTATAGTATTATCATCTTCAATAGTATATGTAGTCATAGCAGTGTAAGAACAATCAGAATTTTCTGTAATGCTTTCTATAGTATAAATGCGTCTACTTCCTCCACCTTGAACTTTCATAAGATATCCGTCACTATTTTCACTAAAATATAAAGTTAAATTCCACTTATTTTCGAATTCATTTTCAGACACATAATTTAACATTGCATTTTTGTAATCAGAAAATTTAATAGTCGTTAAAACCCATTCATCATCTTGCATAGTATCTTTAGAAGAATCGTAATTCAAAAGACCTTTTTCTGTTAAAGCTTCTAAAAGTGCATCACAATCAGCATAAGATTTTAATTCTAAGTAATTTGATAAAGATTCTTGTATTTGCTCATCTGTAAATACATTATTTTCATCAGAGGTATTATTAGCATTTTCATCAAGATTGTTTTTATTAGAAACATTATCAATTTTTTCTTGTAGATTACTTACTGTTTCATTTAGACTTTGCATTTGTGTTTCTAATTCAGCAGATTTTGCTATTGCTTGTGTTTTTTCATTGTATAACTTGTATAAGAATATTCCCATTATTATTATTACAATTATTGCTAATATCAAAAATAATGTAGATAGATTTATTTTTGTAACTTTATTTTCTTCCATTTTTATTCACCTCCCTTTACAAATATTATCATTTAAGTTAATTTTTTACAATACATAGAAACATTTTTATACTATAAAATAATATGAATAGGTCTAACTTGTTTTGAAATAGATATATTTTTTTCATAAATCCGAAATTAAACAAAATAAAACTATTGACTTTTAAAACGAAACATATTAAAATATAAATATAAAATATAGAAAACAAGTAAGAGAAAAAGTAAAATAAAGGTTACTTAAAGAGAGAATTAGTCAAAGGCTGGAAGCTAATTCAAGGAAACATATTTGAAAAACTACCTCTTCATAAGTTTTGGTGAATAAGCCAAACGTGTAAGATACGTTATAATCTAAAAATTAAGTAAAATTAAGGATGGAACCGTGTATATAGCACTCCTATAGATATTAAATCTATGGGAGTTTTTTATATAGATAAATAAAGGAGGAATTTTTATGATTAAGATAACATTAAAAGATGGTTCAAAAATAGAAGTAGAAAAAGGAAGTACAATTTTTCAAGTAGTTCAAAAAATAAGCGATGGGTTAGCAAGAATGGCAACATGTGGAATTGTTGATGGAGAAGTTAAAGATTTGAGATTTGAATTAAAAGATGATTGTAATTTAAGTATAGAAACTTTTGAAAGTAGTTTAGAAGGTAAAAAAGCATATTGGCATACAACATCACATATTATGGCACAAGCTGTTCAAAGAATATTTCCTAATGTAAAATTTGCAATTGGTCCTAGTATTGATAATGGATTTTATTACGATTTTGATGTAGAAAAGCCTTTTACAGATGATGACAAAAATAAAATAGAAGAAGAAATGAAAAAGATTATTAAGGAAGATATAGAGATTGAGAGATTTTCTCTACCTAAAGAAGAAGCTTTAAAATTGATGGAAAATCAACCATATAAAAAAGAATTAATTAAAGAATTACCAGAAGGAGAAGAAATTAGTTTCTACAAACAAGGAGATTTTACAGATTTATGTGCAGGACCTCATTTAATGAAGACAGGTAAAGTAAAATCTATAAAAATATTATCTTCTTCAGGAGCTTATTGGAGAGGTGATGAACACAATAAGATGTTACAGAGAATTTATGCAATATCATTCCCAAAAGCAACTCAAGTTGATGAATATATGAAGAAATTAGAAGAAGCTAGAGAAAGAGATCACAGAAAAATAGGAAAAGACTTAGAATTATTTATGACAAACCCATTAGTAGGTTCAGGGCTTCCAATGTATTTACCAAATGGTGCAACAGTTAGAAGATTATTAGAAAGATACATTCAAGATAAAGAAGTAGAAATGGGATATAGTCATGTATATACACCATCTCTAGCAAATACTGAATTATATAAAGTTTCAGGACATTGGGATCATTACAAAGATGATATGTTTCCAATAATGAAAATGGATAATGAAGAAATAGTATTAAGACCAATGAATTGTCCACATCACATGTTAATTTATAAAAATAAAATGCACTCATATAGAGATTTACCAATTAGAATTGGTGAATTGGCACATGACTTCAGATTTGAAGATAGTGGAAGCGTGTGTGGGCTTGAAAGAGTACGTGAAATGTGTCAAAATGACGCTCATCTTTTTGTAAGACCAGACCAAATAAAAGAAGAATTTGCAAAAGTTGTTCAATTAATATTGTCAGTATATAGAGATTTTGGATTTAAAGACTACGAATTTAGATTATCTTTAAGAGATAAAAATAACAAAGAGAAATATTTTGATGATGATGAAATGTGGGAAAAAGCAGAAGGACAATTAAGAGAAATATTAACAGAATTAGGAGTTAAATTTTATGAAGCAGAAGGAGAAGCAGCATTTTATGGACCTAAATTAGATGTTCAATTAAAATCAGCAGTTGGCCATGATGTAACAGTTTCAACTTGTCAATTAGATTTCTTATTACCAGAAAGATTTAAATTAGAATATATAGGAGAAGATGGAGAAAAGCATAGACCAGTTGTAATTCATAGAGCTATACTTGGAACATTTGATAGATTTATGTGTTTCTTAATTGAAGAAACAAAAGGAGCATTTCCATTATGGCTTTCACCAACACAAGTAAAAATACTACCAATAACAGATGCACAACACGAATATGCAAAAGAAGTACAAAAAAAGCTTCATAAAATAGGAATTAGAGTTGTTTTAGATGATAGAAACGAAAAAGTTGGATATAAAATTCGTGAAGCTCAACTTGAAAAAGTCCCATATATGTTAGTAATTGGAGCAAAAGAAGTTGAGGAAAATACAGTTTCAGTTCGTTCTAGAGAAGAAGCAGATATAGGAACAATGAAAGTAGATGAATTTATAGAAAAAATCAAAAATGAAGTAGAGAATAAGATAACAAAATAAATTAAATAAAATAGCTCGTTTCTTTATAGCATAGTAAAAAAATTCTAAATTTAAGGAGGAAAAAATGAAATTAGGAATAGTAGGATTGCCCAATGTAGGAAAAAGTACGTTATTTAATAGTATAACAAAAGCTGGTGCAGAATGCGCAAACTATCCATTTTGTACAATAGAACCAAATGTTGGAGTAGTTGCAGTACCAGACGAAAGATTAGAAAAATTAACTGAAATATATAAACCAGAAAAAACCACTCATGCAGTAATTGAATTTGTAGATATAGCTGGACTAGTTAAAGGAGCAAGTAAAGGAGAAGGATTAGGAAATAAATTTTTATCACATATAAGAGAAACAGATGCTATAGTAGAAGTAGTTAGATGTTTTGAAGATTCTAATGTAGTACACGTTGATGGAAATGTAAATCCTATTAGAGATATAGAAACAATAAATTTAGAATTAATTTTTGCAGATATAGAAACAATAAATAAGAGATTAGATAAAGCTAAGAAAAATTTAAAAGCAGATAAAAAGTATCAAACAGAAATTGATTTATTAGAAAAAATATTAAAAACATTAGAAGAAGGAAAATCAGCAAGAACATTAGAATTTAATGAAGAAGAACAAATTTTAGTAAAAGATATGTTTTTATTAACAACAAAACCAATTTTATATATAGCAAATGTTTCAGAAGAACAATTAGAAAGTATAGAAACTGATGAAAATGTAAAAAAAGTTAAAGAATACGCATCAAAAGAAAAAGCTGAAGTAATACCATTATGTGTAAAGATAGAAGAAGAACTATCTGGTTTAGAGGATAATGATAAAAAAGAGATGCTAGATGCACTCGGATTAGAAGAATCAGGCTTAGACAAAGTAATAAAGAGAAGTTATGATTTGTTAGGATTAATGTCATTTTTAACAGCAGGAGAGCCAGAAGTAAGAGCTTGGACAATAAAGAAAGGTACAAAAGCACCTCAAGCTGCTGGAAAAATTCATTCTGATATAGAAAGAGGCTTTATAAAAGCAGAAGTGGTATCATATAATGATTTAATTAAAGAAGGAACAATGGTAGCAGCAAAAGAAAAAGGTTTAGTACGTTCAGAAGGTAAAGAATATATAATGCAAGATGGAGATATTGTATTGTTTAAATTTAATGTGTAAATTGTTCTTTAATGTGTTTAATAAATTGAAAATTTGAATTAAAAGATAATTTAAACATATATTAAAAATGAAAGGATTAATTTATTTTAATTATGTAATGAAATTGTAATGAAAATGTAATATTAAAATAAAGAAAAATATATTGACTAATAAAAAAAAAAGGTATAAAATTTAGACAAATAAAAAACGAAACTAAAATTTTCTAACGCTTCTCTGTCGCTAACAAAATTTAAGTTTCGCATAATTATCTTCTACGTAAAGTCTATCATCTTCGATGATGACTTTCCTAGAATATAAAAAAAAGTTGCATTGATTAAAAAAATGTGGTATAATTAAAATTAGTTGTAGAATAATAAATATAACAAAGGAGAGAAAAATATGAAAGAATCTAAATTAGTAAAAGTTATTTTAATTATAATAATTAGTTTGATAATGTTATTAAGTGTAAAAGAAACATTAGCTGCTACTAATGGAGTTACAGATTTAACAAACTCTTTAGAGCTTACTAATAGTACATCAAATAGTACAACTAGTAATAGTACAAAAAGTAATACAACAAGTAATACATCTAAAAGCAACAGTGCAACAAATAATACAGTATTAACAACAAATAATGTAAGTAATACAAGTAAATATAATAATTCATTACCAAAAACAGGTATAGAAGATTCTGCACCAACTGTAGTTTTACTAATAGTACTTGGAATATCAGCAATATATGCTTATAAAAAAATTCAAGATTATAAAAATATATAACAATAAAAATTATTTTAAGATTTTCTATTTTTTAATAGAGAGTCTTTTTTTTGTTGCTATTAATAATTCGTAACTAAGGTTATTATAAAGTGAAAATAGGGTTTAGTTATGATTCATAGTTTTAAAGTTTTTTTTAAAGGTTAAATATATATTTTTATTAATTTTTATATTTAAAAGTATTTACAAAAAATTTTTATAATGATAAAATTTAAAACAGAAAAAAGTAATAACAAGACTACATAATAACTATAAAAACTGCACAAAATAAACAAAAGAAGAAAGGGGAAAATAAATGAAATTAAACAAAAAA
>CANQTJ010000051.1 GCA_947626705.1 uncultured Clostridia bacterium
TTTCTTCATTTTCACATAAATTTCATAATTTTGTGGATAACGTTTTGAATTTTTTTAGAAAAATACCGAAACTTAAAGTACTTTAAAATCTTTACAATTAATTCTTTCCCAAAAACTAATCGTAAAGATAACCTCTATCAATATAAATCTCTGTTAACTCCATCTTCTGTTTTCAAAAAAATCTACATTTGTATCTATCATATATTTTTCTTTTTGGATTTTTTAATCATTATATCTACAGCTTTCTTTAAACCTAATAGTTATTGATATTACAACTAATGCAGCAGATACGGATTAAAAGATATCATCCTACTCAAAATCCTGTTAAACTATTGAATATTTACTATATATTCATAGTAATGATGGAGATGTTATTTTACATCCTTTTATGGGCTCTGGGACAGTAGCGATACATGTGTAAAAAACACTTGCTAAAATCTAGCAAGTGCTTATTATTAGTTTGGTTGCGGGGGATGGATTCGAACCACCGACCTCAGGGTTATGAGCCCTGCGAGCTGCCAGCTGCTCCACCCCGCGATGTTTTGACTTTTTTATTATACAACTTCTAATTCCCTTTTGTCAATACATTTTGAGAATTTAATATTAATTTTGAGAATTTAGTATTAATTTCCAATTTAAAATTTAAAACTCTAAATTATTATATGCTAAATTCTCAAAATTATTCACTATTTTCCTATAAATATTATTTGCTCAACTCCTTATACCTTTTTATTTTCATAGTAGAAGTTTTCTCAAATTCGCCCTCTTTAATTTCTAAACATTTTATAGCTTTATACGATGTTAATTTTTTATTTACTTCTTTAATTCTTTTCCAAATTAGATTATATATTTCATCTGCGGACATTTTACCATATAATTCTTCAATCACTTCATAATCTGGTATAATTCTAGCTGTAATTATTAATTCTTTTTCATCTTTTTTGCTATTAGTTTCAGGCTTTTTTCCATATATCATAGATTCCTTTATTTCATCTACCTTGTCTAGAATCATTTCTATTTCTTCTGGATAAATATTTTTTCCATTTTGTGTAACAATTACATTTTTACTTCTACCTGTAATAAATATATACCCATCTTCATCAATATATCCTATATCTCCAGAATTAAAATATCCATCTGCATCAATTGCTTTATTAGTTTCTTCCTCATCTTCATAATATCCTAACATTAAAGTTGGTGTTTTAATTAATAATTCTCCTTCTCCATTTTCATTTGGGTCTTTTACTTTTATATCTGCTTGAACAATCGCTTTTCCTGCTGAGCCTATACAAGTTTTATATTCTGGCGTTAATGCTGATATTGGTGCTGTTTCTGTTAAACCATATCCTTGTAAAAAGGTAATTCCTATATCTTCTAACCATTCTCCTACTTTTCTGTCGATTGGAGCTGCTGCTGAAACTATTATTCTTAGGTTTCCTCCTAAATTGTCATATATTTCTTTAAATATTTTCTTCTTTATATCTATTCCAGCACCTTTTAGAGCATTTGTTAAAGATATCATTGTATTAACCATTTTGTCTTTTTTGCTTTTTACTATTTTTTCATTTATTTTTTTATATAAGCTTTCTACTAAAAGTGGTACTGTCAAAATTCCTGTTGGCTTTGCTTCTTGTATATTGGGTACTATATATCTTAGTCCCTCACATATTGCTACAGATGCTCCACACGCAATAGGTAATAAGAAGCCTATTGTTGATTCATAGCAATGGTGTAGTGGTAATACTGAAAATAATCTATCTATTGGATATATTTTTACATAAGCTGATACTGCATTGATATTTTCTGCTAAGTTTCTATTGTTTAACATTACACCTTTTGAATTTGATGTTGTTCCTGATGTAAAGAATAATATTTTAAATTCTTCAGGATTTATTTCTATTTTTTCAAAGTCATTGTTTCCTGATTTGATTATATTTTTTCCTAATTCTATTAAATGCTCTAATCCAACTTCTTTTCCTTCAATTGTTTTGTTAGATTTCATTTCTATAAAATATTCTACTTCTGGAACTTTTTCTTTTATCTTTTTTATATCATTTTCTTTTTTTGATGAATAAATTATTGCTGATGCTTTTGACCTTTTTATTATATTTTCTAATTCATTTAATGGTAATTCTCTATCTGTTGGTACTGCTATTCCAACTCCACAAAGCATTGCCATATATGATACATACCAACCATATTGTGTTTCTCCTATTATTATAACTCGTTTGTCTTTTAGGTTTAAAACACTTGTTAAAGCTGTTCCTAGTCCTTTTACATCTTCGCTAAATTCTTTATATGTATATGTTTTATATGGTTCTTTGTGATTTGGTTTTTCTAATATACATGGTCTATTTGGATATTGTTCAGTTGATTTTATAAAAAATTCTTTTACTGTTTTATAATTTGTCATATCCTCGTAAGGATTTTCTCTTTTTTTCTTTAAATTCTTTTTTTCTAACTTTTCATAGTCTATTTCATCTAATTCTTCAACCATATTTAATTTTATTTTTTTGAATTTCATCTTTGGTATTTTAATGTCACTCAATCCCATTTTTATTCCCTCTTTTTTTTAATATATTTTATATTATACATTAAAATACCTTATTTTTCAATTAGACTGATTAGTCAATTATAAGTAACTTGAATGAAAATTTTATTACAAAAAAATCTTTAATGTCTGTGGTTAATTGTTCAAATGTCAAATTTTACATATTAAATTAAATAACTAACCTTTGAAAAAAATCATATATAAAATATATGATTTTTTAAGTTACAGTTCACTAATTATATAAATTCACTTTAAGAAAGTTTATTAATTTATTGTCAGAGAACTTTAATATTTTAAAAGTTAGTTATTTATTTTTTGTATTTAAAATTATTATATATAAATTTTATAATATAATTATATCAAATAATCTATTATATTTTTTAATCATATTATATTTTTGTTTTTAAATTTTGTATAATTTCATCTCCAATATTTTTTATATTATCATATTCATTATTTTTTGCAGATGATTTTATTGAATATGTGTTTTCTAATATTGTTATATCCTTCATTTCTGATAATATTTTATTTACTTCTTTAGTTACTATTCCTGGTACCCAAGTAGAATTTTCTATTATAGATACTGTTCTATTTTGCAAATTTTGCCTTTTTATGTCTAATAAATAATTTTCTACTTTAGGGAATAATCCTAAATTATATGTAGTTGCTGCTATTACTATATTACTATATTTAAAGCTTTCTGATACTAAATATGATACATCTGTATTTGAAGAGTCATATACAGCTATTTCTTTTACTCCATTTTCTCCTAAATAATTTGCAAGTGTATTTACTACATTTTCTGTATTTCCATATACAGATGAATATATAATTAATACTCCTGTTTTTTCTGGCTCATATTTACTCCATTTGTCATATTTTTCTATTATATATTGTAAATTATTTCTCCATATTACTCCATGTAATGGGCATATCATATTTATATCTATATTTGATGCTTTTTGTAGTAAATTTTGCACTTGTGCTCCATATTTACCTACTATATTAGTATAATATCTTCTAGCATCTGATAACCATTCATTTTCAAAATTCACATCATCATTATATAAATTTCCATTTAGTGCTCCAAATGAACCAAAGGCATCTGCCGAAAATAATATTTTCTCAGTTATATCATAAGTTACCATTACTTCTGGCCAATGTACCATTGGTGCCATAATAAAACTGAATTCGTGTTTTCCTGTGCTAAATTTTTGTCCTTCTTTTACTATCTCAACTTTACTATCTACATCGAAATTATAAAATTGTTTTAACATCTTTACTGTTGGTGCATTACATATAAGTTTCATCTCTGGGTATTTATATGTTAATTTTTCTATTAAAGAACAATGGTCTGGTTCCATGTGGTTTATTATTAAATAATCTAGTTTTTCTCCATTTAAAACATATTTTACATTTTCTAAAAATTGTCTTCCAACAGAATAGTCTACTGTGTCTATTAAAATATTTTTATTGTCTTTTATTAAATATGAGTTATATGCTATTCCTCTTGGTATTGGAAATATGTTTTCAAATAATGCTAACCTTCTATCTTCTGCACCAACCCAATATAAATCTTCATTTATTTTTCTTATACATTGCATTTTTATTCACCTATTCTTCTACTTTTTGAAACATATCTTTTCCTACACCACATAATGGGCATGTCCAATCTTCTGGTAATTCTTCAAATTTTACTCCTTCTGCTTCTTCATCATAAATATATCCACATGCTATACATACATATTTCATATCTTTTTCCTCCTTCTTTTTTTGTATATTTTACTATATTTTTTTCTTTAGTGCAATATATATTTTTTTAACTTTTGTTTTTAATTATTGATTTATGAAAAAAACAAAACTTAAAATTCTTTTATGCAAAATAGACAATTCCTATTAAATACAATATATATATAATAGTAAAAATCATACCATTACTTCTTGTCATTTCATTTTTCTTTCCTATAAAAGGAAATAGTCCTAACATAATAGTTCCTACACTTAAAAGTATTATATTACTGTCATAGCTTTTTGAATAGTTAATTGGTGTTAAAACTGCTGATAATCCAATTATTAATAATATATTAAATATTTGTGAACCTAAAATATTTCCTATTGCCATATCTGTTTCGCCTTTTCTAGTTGCTGCAATTGAAGTGATTAGTTCTGGTAAGCTGGTACTAAATGCTACTATAGTTAAGCTTATTAATTTTTCACTTATGCCTAAAATCTTTGCTATTGCTACTGCATTATCTACAACTAAATCTCCTCCTAATTTTAGGCCTACTATTCCTATTACTATTCCAAAAATTGCTTCCCATATTTTTATTGTTTTATTGTTTTCTGATTTTATTTCTATATAATTTTCTTCTTTGTCAAATTCTTCGCCTTTTTTTGCCATAATTATATTATATATTATAAATAATACACATATAACTAATAATATAGCTCCTTCTTCTCTAGTTATAACATTTAATTGCTCATTTGTTCCATTTATACATAAAAAGAATAATAATATTGTTGTTATTATTGTAAATGGTATTTCAATTATTCTTGTTTCTTTTTTAAAGATTAATGGTCTAATTAGTGAGCATACACCTAATATTAGAAATAAATTTGCTATATTACTTCCTACTATATTTCCTATTGCTAAATCAGAGTGTCCTTCTAGTGCTGATGTTACACTTACTACTAATTCTGGCATTGATGTTCCTACTGCTACTATTGTTAATCCTATAACTATTTCTGGTATGTGAAATTTTTTTGCTATTTCACTTGCTCCATCTACTAGAAAGTCTGCTCCTTTTATGAGTAGCACAAATCCTATTATTATGAATATAATATTTGTAATCATATTTTTACCTCTTTCTATTATCTTTTTTATATTGTTATCTATTATTTATTAATATTTTTGTTTCTTCACAATTATACATTAGTTTTTATGTATTATCAATATTTTTTAAATTTTTAAGTTTTGTTTTTAGTTATAAAGTTAAAATTCATAGCTGTATCTTAATTAAATAAATGGTTAAATCTATAATATTTTTAATTGAGTTCGACCTGATAAATTATTTTCTTTATCTATATAAAATATTAATTTACAAAAAAGTATATCTATAAAAGTGAATAGAGTGTTTAAAAAGCAATATTTTAAACACTCTTAGCATATTATTTATTTTTTATTTTATTTCCTTTGAAATTTTTTTATATTTTAAATAACCAATTATTCCTGCTATTATTATAATTATTATACATATAAATAAGTATTTTGTTATTCCTGTTTTTGGCAATATTTTTGTTGATTTAGTAGTGTCATTATTATTTGCAATATTCTTAGTTTCAACTTTATTTGTTGTTGCACCATTATTTCCTTGTTGATTATTACTTCCTTGATTTACTTGTTGGTTATTATTCCCTTGATTTACTTGTTGATTATTGCCTTCTTGATTTCCTTGTTGGTTATTATTTCCTTGATTTTCCTGTTGATTGTTACCTTCTTGACTTCCTTGTTGATTATTGCCCTCTTGGTTACCTTGTTGCTCATTATCTTCTGGATTTTCTTGTTGGTTATTATCTCCTTTATTTTCTTCTGTATCTTGATTTGCTTTAATTGTTATTGAAGTTTCAGATACTTTAATATCTCCTGTTCCTCCTGTTGCTACTGAACCTCCTGATACTACTATATCACTTATAGATATTTTTGCATTTTCGGCTGTAACTCCTTCTTTTACTTTAAATGTTATTTTTAAAACATCACTATTTTTATTTACTTTTGATGATTTTGAAATTGTAAATAATCTTGTATTTGGATTATATATTTGCACATTCCATTTGTTTTGTCCATCTAATTCTTCATCTGTTATTTCTTCAAATACATTTTCATCATAGTTTATTTTTCCTACTATTGCATCTATTCCATTACCAGCATCTATATTTGTTATAGATAATGTAACTTCTACACTTTGTCCTGCAATTAATTTTGTATCGCTACTTGTTAATTGCATTTCAACTTTTGATTCTGCTTTTACTGTTTTAGAAAATAATATTATTATTGCTAATATTAATATTATAGTGATGTTTCTTATTTTTGTTTTCATTAGTTTCTCCTCCTTTTTATCTTGGTTGTGTTAATTAAAACATTAACACAACCAATTTTTATATAAATATTTTTATAATTTTATAGCTCTATCTTTCCAACGAAAACTTGATTGATAGTTGAGAAGTCTGTTATAGTTATTTCTCCACTAAAGTCTAAATCTGCTGCTTTTGTTTCTATACTGTTTAAAGTTATAAATTGTACAATTACTTGATTAAACATTGATATATCTGTTATTGTAATTTCTCCATTTCCATCTAAATCTCCTAATACTGCAATTTCATATTGATATTCTTTTCCATTATACATTGATTTTAATATATTACCTGTTCCTACTAACTCATTTTTAGATTTTTTATTTCCATTTTCGTCATATACTGCTAGTTCTCCATTTGAATCGATATTTTCTAAAAATTTCTCAATAGTTGTATTTGGTTTTACTCTTTCTATAGTTGTTTCTGTTACTAAGTAAGCCTCTGATTTAATATAATAATTTGGTTTTTCTGGATTATCAGGATTATCTGGGTTATCTGGATTATCAGGATTATCAGGGTTATCTGGATTATCTGGATTATCTGGATTGTCCGGGTTGTCTGGGTTATCTGGGTTATCCGGATTATCAGGATTGTCTGGATTGTCAGGGTTATCTGGATTATCTGGGTTGTCCGGATTATCTGGATTGTCTGGATTGTCAGGGTTGTCTGGATTGTCTGGGTTATTTGGTTTTTCTCCTTTTAAGTATATATCATATTCATATTCAATTTCATTATATATAGATTTTAATACATCTCCTGTTTCAATTATGTCTTCATTTGATTTTTCATTTTCTTCTGCATCATATACTGCTAATTCTCCATTTGAATCAATATTTGCTAAGAATACTTCAAAAGTTGTATTTTCATCTACTTCTTCTATTGTTTTTTCTGTTACTAAGTATGTTTCTGATTTGATATAATAATTTGGGTTATTAGGGTCTATTGGGTCATTTGGTCCTTTTCCTTTTAAGTATATATCATATACATACTCAACTCCATTGTATGTAGATTTTAATACATCTCCTGTTTCAATTATGTCTTCATTTGATTTTTCATTTCCTTCTGCATCATATACTGTCAATTTTCCATTTGAAATAATATTTTCTAAAAATTCTTTTGTATTCGTGTTTTCGTCAACTCTTTCTATAGTTTTATTTGATACAAAGTAAATTTCAGATTTTATGTAATAATTTGGATTATTAGGATCTATTGGCTCTCCCTTATTATTTGGTCCTTCGCCAACTAAATATATTATATATTCATATACTGTTTCTCTATAAGTTACACTTAATATATCTCCTGTTTTAACAATATATGTATCAGTTTTTTCATTTCTATCTGAGTCATAAACTTTCATTTCTCCATTTGAAGATATATTACTTAAGAAATCTGTGACTGCTGTGTTAGGTTCAACTTCTTCAATTGTTGTTTCTGTTACTTTATAAATATCTGATGTAATATAATAATCATTATTTCCATCTGGTTCATATAGAATATTTAATTCTATAGTATTTCCTGATGTATTTAATATCTTTATATTATCTCCTGATGTAATAGTAACATTTTTTAAAGTTCTTACATCATATATTTTTGAAACATCTATATTTATTTCTTGTTTACCTTCTATTGATTTGTATCCTGTTGGTGCTTGTTGTTCTTCAATAGAAATTTTAAAGTTTTCTACATCTTCAATATCCAATCCTGAAAATACTATTTGTCCAATATCATCTATATTTTTTTCTAATATTACTCCATTTATATTAAATCTATATTTAGTTGCTCTGTCTGTAATTTCCTTTCCTGTAATACTGTCTATTGTATTTAGTTTAAATGTATATTTATTTTGTTGTTTTGTACTTTCAACATATATTCTTAATACATTTTCTAAATTATCATATTCTGCTCTTACATTATTTGTATTTATAATATTACTTTGTCCTGTATTTATATTTCTGTTAATTGTTACATAATTGTCATTATTATTTATAACATATCCATCTGATGCAACCGTATTGGTTAATCTAACTATTATATCTCCTGCACCATTTATATTAGAAACTCTTATTTTTCCAATAGTATCAGTTGAACTTGTTGTACTTATACGTGATGTTCCTATACTTTGAATTATATCTATATCAAACACTGAATCTGCAATAGCAATTGTGTTGTCATCTTTATCTACATTTATAACTTCTATACTATAATTGTCTATTCCTAAATTAGTTTGTTCGTCTGCTAATTGTAGCTTAATATAATTATCGTTTGTTTCTAATACAGCTATTTCTTCATCTTGAACAACATTTTTAACTCTTCCTTGTTCATCATATTGTACATATATTTTTTGTTCTTTAGGATTTAGTTCATACCCGTCTGGTGCTTCTATTTCTTGTAATTTGTATTCTACAACGTTACTTCCTTTATCTACAATAAAATGTGCTATTCCTCTACCATTTGTTATTGCTTCATATTCTTCATTTGATTTAACATTTGTAAGTTTATATTTTGCACCTTCAATTTTTAAGTTTCTATTTAGATTATCTACTTTTTCAACTGCAATTCCAACCTTGTCTATTTGATTTTCTACTTTTATATTGACTACTTTGTTATTATTATCTATATCCCATAATGACTCTTTTGCATTACTTGAAACTTTTTGTAATGAACCGTTAACTTTTGTTATACTGTAGTAGAAATATCCATCTTCTCCACCTAATATGTATCCATCTGGTTTTTGAACTTCTTTTAATTGTATTTCTATATTTCCGCTTCCTATTAGTCCTTGTAAATCTATTTTTCCATTTTCATCAGTGTATATTGCTTTATATACAGATGTACCTGTTGAAGGTGTAACTTTAACTTGAAATAATACATCTTTTAGTTTAATTTCTGAATCATTTTCATCAATTTTTGTAATTTGGATAGTATATGGTTTTACATATTCCTCTAGCTTATTTACTACATTTATTTCAATACTATTATCTGTACTATCAGCAATTGAAGCATTATCAGAACCACTAATTATTTGTGTTGTTTGTATATTTGAGTATGGATTGATATAACATTCAATAATAATTGGTGCAATTTGTTCATAATTTTCGTCTTTAATTTCATCTAATCTAATTAATATACTCTTTCCAGCGTATTTATTTAATATTTCAGTTTCAATTATTCCTGTGTCATTTGTTGTTAATGTTCCAAAGTCATCAATGTTACTCGAATTTTTTTCTTGTACTTTTAAGTTAAATCTCATTCCACTTAATGAGTTATCATACTCATCAGTTTTATTTAATTTTAGTTTTATTATAGGTTTATTTATAATAGTAATTGTAATTTCTCTCATATTTTTATTTACGTCTACTTTAGTATCTCCAGAATCAATATTGTTAACATTTAATATTACATCATCTGGATTAGTTTTATCTAATGAAACATTAAAACCAACATCTATTTCCTTTCCTATTATAGATTTATCATATCCTTCTGTTGCTTCTGTTTCAGTTATTTTTACTTTCATATTGCCTTCATGTTTTAAATTTGTAAGTTCAATTACACCTTGTTCTATTACTTGTTCTCCAATAATTTTATCTGATGTAACTTTTCCTGTATATGTGTTTACATTATCATTACCTAATTGAATTGTAATATCAAATTTAGTGTTATTTATTCTCATATTGTTAACATCTTGTTTTACCAGTTTTATTGTATAGAAATCTATATCTCCAAATCCAATAACTACATTAACTATATGTTCTCCACCTTTTGTTGAACTTACAAGTCTAGATGATATTCCATTTACAGTTTGTACTTGTCCTTTACTATCAAACTCTACTATAACATAAACTTTTCCTATTTCAGAATATTTAGTTGTTTGACCTGAGTCTTCTTCTGTTGAAGGTTTTTC
>CANQTJ010000052.1 GCA_947626705.1 uncultured Clostridia bacterium
TTTAATAAATAGTTATGCATGGGACACAGCTATCGTATTTATACAAACATTTGGTAATAATAGCACATACTCAATGGAATCAAGTATAAATAAAAGTTTAGTAACTACAGGAACAAATAATACAGATAATCAAGATAAAATATGCAATATATATGATATGGCAAGTAATCTTTTTGAATGGACAACAGAGACCTGTACCGAATCGAACCTTCCATGTACTTACAGGGGAGGCTGTTACAACTACACCGGCAATTACACTAGCGCTCGCTACTTTCTCGCCACTTATAACAACTACAACTTCATCGGATTCCGCCCACTTTTATATTGTAGCACTGAAAGCTAAAGCCGTAACTATAAAAAGTAAATAAATTAGTTTTATAACAAGTAAATATGAAGTTAAGATATTAACGAATGAAATACGTTAGTTTTGGAAATTAAATTTAAAGGTAGGTTTTTAAAATCTACCTTTTAAAAATCCATATCTTTAGATATATCCTCAATGTTTATTAAGTACGCCTTTTCTTCTAGCGCTTACAAAATTTTATGTTTTTTTATGTATTTAGATGTATTTGACAATATAGTTATAAAATGCTAAAATAATTGAAAATCAAAATGTTTTATAAATTTTAATGAAATAATGGTGTGTTTCAGGTATGCACTCCTAAGTGACCGATGGTGGTTCGAGTACGCCTGGGCACACCAATATGGTGTGGAGGGTAATTTGAAAGAAAAAATAAAAAAAATTATAAATACTACACAATTTCATATATGTATGGTAGCATTTATAGTAATAACTATATTATTAGTAGTAAGTGTAATTTCTTTAAAATACAGTGTTGAGGGAGAAGCAAACTTACCATTTTATTTATCAAAAATATCCATAATAAGCAGTGTAGAAGGTATAGATAATCAGAATACTGAAAATATGTGGGATTTAAATGTAAATCAAAATAATGATATATACTTATATATTAAAAAGAATGATGACTATAATGAAACAGAAGTTATTAAAGATATTACATTAGAAAACTTTAATATTATACAAAATCCTCAAAAAGGGGAAGTAAAGTTATTAAAACCAGATAATAATATTGAAAGTGTTATATTTAAAAATACTATAGAAAATCAAGTAGATAAAATACAATATATAGGTAGCATAGATTCAAGTATAAAAGATTTAAAAATATCTAATCAAGGAGGATTAGTTGTGTTTAGATATGCAATTAATAATATAGGAAATTATATTTCAAATGAAGATGAACAAATAAATCATAGTGAATTATTGAAGAGATTATCTATAAATAATGATGATTTAAAATTTAGCGTTTCTTTTGATATATATATTAATTTAAATTCTCAAAAAACCTATAAAGCCAATGCATATTTAGACTTGCCTGTAAATGATGTTGTTAATGATGGAACTCAAAGCATTGAATATACAGATTTAGAAAATATAGTGTTTAAAAGGGAGTAATTAGTTTTTAATTAAATGAGGAAAAATGATAGATTGTTTACTAGTAAGATATAATAAAAAAATTGAAACTGTAAGAGAAAAATACTTGATAAATTATTAAATAAAGTATATAATACAAAGGTATAAAGTTTAATCTTTGTATAGAGGGAATCCAATAAAGACCTACGAACCTTGTCAGGTCCGGAAGGAAGCAGCAATAAGTAGAAAATCTTTATGTGGAAACTCTCTATAGAGAGATTGAACTTTATTAAAGATATAAAGGATGTGATAATATTGGGGTACACAGCTCTTTATAGAAAATTTAGACCAACTACTTTTGATGAACTTGTAGGGCAAGAACATATTACGAGAACGTTAAAAAATCAAATTATAGCTGATAGAGTAGGACATGCATATTTATTTAATGGTGGGAGAGGAACAGGAAAAACTTCATCTGCTAAAATTTTGGCAAGAGCGATAAATTGCTTGAATCCAAAAAATGGAGAGCCTTGTAATGAATGTGAAATTTGTAAAGGAGCTATGAATGGTTCACTTACGGATATTGTAGAAATGGACGCTGCATCAAATAATAGTGTTGAAGATATAAGAAGTATTCGTGAGGAAGTTAATTTTTTGCCAACAAAGGCAAAGTATAGAGTATATATAATAGATGAGGTTCATATGCTTTCTTCAGGTGCTTTTAATGCATTATTAAAGACACTTGAAGAACCACCAGAACATGTTAAATTTATTTTAGCAACAACTGAACCACAGAAGTTACCAGCGACGATACTTTCAAGATGTCAAAGGTTTGATTTTAAAAGAATATCTGACGAAGATATTATGAAGAGATTAAAAATAGTTTGTAATGAAAGTGAAATAGAAGCTAATGAAGGTGCGCTAAAGATGATTGCAACATTATCAGAAGGCGCAATGAGAGATGCTCTATCTATTTTAGAAAGATGTGTACAAGATGGAGAAAATAAAATTGATGAAAATAAGATTAGAGAATTAGTTGGAATTCCTAAAATAACTTTTGTACACAATATTATTGAATCGATTGTAGAATATGATATAGAAAAAGCTTTAAATAGTATAGAAGAAATATTAAAACAGGGCAATGATTTAAATAACTTTTTGTGGGAAATTATTAAATATGTTAAGGATATCTTGGTATATAAAACTTCTGGAAAAGTAGATTTATATAGCGAGGAAGATATACAAAATATAAAAATTATAAGTGAAAAATTAACAAAGGAAAGATTGGTATATTTAATTTATGAGTTTTCAAATCTTGAAAATGATATAAAATGGTCAACGCAAAAAACAATAATATTTCAAGCTGGAATTATAAGACTATGTAGTAAAGAAGTAGGAAATATTAATAATATAGAAGAAAGAATACAAAAAATAGAAAATTATTTAAAATCAGGAAAATTTCAAGCTCAATCAAATATAGATGGGCAAATTAAAAATAATAATATTATTACATCAAGTGTTAATGAAAATAAAAAAATAGATGCTGTTTCATCAGTAAAACCTGTTATAAAAACTACTTCTAATTCAAAGAGTTATTCAAGTGATTTAAGTAAGAGTTGGCCTAAAATGATAAATGACTTAAAACAGAATGGAAAAATAGTTTTATATACTAATTTAATAAATACAAAAGCAGAACAAGTAGATGATAATGTAGTAGAAATAAAATTTCCTAAACCAATAAATGCATTTGGAAAATCTGTGTTAGAAAAACAAGAAAATGTAAAAGAAATTTCAAATTTAATTTCAATGGCTTGTGGGAAAGATATGAAAATAAAATATATTTCAGATATTCAAAATCAGACTTTTAAGAATAATCCAGAAGATGATATACAAAAGTTAGCGAATGAATCAAATATACCGTTTAATATAATAGATTAGTTTTTATGATAAAAATTTATGTTGAACTTAATATTAATTAAAGATTAACTGTTTTTAAAATCTGTTTTTAAATTAAAATTATAATAGATTTTAACAATAACAAATATATATATATAAAATCATACTATATATAATATATAAATATAATAAAGGAGGAATTATAAATGTCAAAAAGAGGAGGTTTCCCAGGAGGAATGGGAGGATTTGGCGGAATGAATATAAATAATTTAATGAAAGAAGCAAAAAAAATGCAAGCTGAAATGCAAAAATCTCAAGAAGAACTTGCAACAAAGGAGTTTGATGCAACAGCTGGTGGAGGAGCTATAAGCGTAAAAGTTACAGGAGAAAAAGTATTAAAGGAAATAAAAATAAAACCAGATGTTGTTGATCCAGATGATGTTGAAATGTTAGAAGACTTGATTTTAACATGTGTAAACGAAGCTTTAAGAAAAGTAGATTCTGCGCAAAGTCAAGAATTAGGTAAATTTAATATACCTGGATTAATGTAATTTTAAGATGATATATAAATATTATTTTTTAAAAACATAAGATGTTCTATTAAGGCATTGATTTTTATAATATTTATATATCATCATTTCATTAAAACTAAAAGGAGTAAAAAAATGTCGTTATATTCACCATCTATAGAAAAGTTAATTGAAAGTTTTGAAAAATTGCCTAGTATTGGACATAAAACTGCTGCTAGACTTGCTTTTTATATTTTAAACTGTTCAGAGCAAGAAACAAATGAATTTATAAAATCTATAATAGATGCGAAAAAGAATTTGAAATATTGTAGTAAATGTTTTAATATATCAGATACAGATCCATGTCCAATTTGTTCTAGTCCTAAAAGGGATCAATCTTTAATATGTGTTGTAGAAGATGTTAGAGATATTGTTGCTATGGAAAAAACACATGAGTTTAGGGGAGTATATCATGTACTACATGGTTCAATATCTCCTATGAATGGAATTGGACCAGATGATATAAAAATAAAAGAATTATTATCAAGACTTATGGAAGGACAAGTTAAAGAAGTTATACTGGCTACTAATCCTAGAGTTGAAGGAGAGGCAACTGCTATGTATCTATCTAAATTAATAAAACCTTTAGGTATTAAAGCAACTAGAATAGCACATGGAATACCTGTTGGAGGAGATTTAGAGTACACAGATGAGATTACTTTAACTAAAGCATTAGAAGGCAGAAGAGAAATATAGTATGTACTGTAAATTATCAAAGTTATTAAGTTTCTATTGATTTTTTAGTTGCTATTATTGCTAAGTTATCAGCAAAAGCATCAAAAAAATTAGATAAAATATTTATTTCATTTGCTGTTAAATTTTCACTAATTAAAATTGCTAAGCTACTAGATAATCCAATTAAATCGCAACTTGATAAATCAGAAAAACACATAAAATACACCTCTTTGTATATTATGTGTTTTAATATTTTTTGTACCTGTAAAAGTAGTAATTAATAAAATAAATGTATTTTATTAATTATAGTAAAAAAATTATTAAATCTGATATTTCTAATTAGATAAAATTATTTTGCATATATTTTCTGTGGCAAATTTTTTAGCTAAAAGTTCAGTATTATTTTTCATACTTTCTAATTTTTCATTATTATAAAATAAATTTTTAAATATTTCGTTTGCAGAGTCGTTTTTTCTTATCCAAATACCTGTACCGTTTTTTTCTAAAAATTCTGCGTTTTCTTCTTCCTGACCTGGAATTGGATTTATTATTATCATTGGCAAGTTTGATGCTAGACTTTCAGAAGTTGTTAAACCACCTGGTTTTGAAACTACTAAATCAGATATAGACATTAGTTCTGGTACTTCATTTGTATATTCTAAAATTTTTATGGAGTTTCGTTTTTGGAATTTTTCTACAATACTTTCAAATTGTGCTTTCATTTTTTCATTTTTTCCTGCTATTGCTATAATTTGAATATTATCAAAGTTTTGTACTAAATCTTCAAAAATTTGTATAGTTTTAGTTTTTCCTAAACCGAATTCTCCACCTCCAAAAAATAATATAGTTTTTTTATTTTCTTCTAATTTATATTTATTTAATATTTCTTTTTTATTATATTGTTGTAAAAATTTTGATGAAATTGGAATTCCTGTTGAAAATATTTTAGAATTATCTATGTTTTTTGAAATTAAGTATTGTTTCATTTCATCATGTGCAACAAAAAAATAATCGGTATATTCATTTCCTATTAGCCATTGGTCATGTGGAGAAAAGTCTGTCATAATAGTTGCTATTTTAGAATTTATTTTTCTTTTTCTTTTTAAATAACTACACATTTGACTTCCAAATGGGTGAGTTGAAATTATTAAATCTGGTTTCTTTTTTCTTAATAGTTTCATAAGTTTTATAGCAAATATCATATTAGATCTTGAACATATATGAGCTAAAGGGCCTTTTTGAGAGTCTGAATAAATTTTCCCCCAAGCCCATGGAAGTTTTTTTGCCATTTCTTTATATGCAGTAGTAGTTATTTTTTCTATTGGTTTATTTACATATTTCATACAATCAATTAATTCTGTTTCACAATCATTATAATTATTATCAATATATTCTTTTATTGATTTTGCAGCATTTAAATGTCCTCCACCGTAGGAAGCATAAAAAATTAATATTCTTTTCATTGAACACCTCTTTATAAATTGATTTATATTATTTTAGCATATCTAAGTATTTTTGTATATAAATAAAATTTAAAATTTATAAAAAAAGGAATATTTTTTAAAAAAATAATACAAAATAAAATTAATAAGTTAAAAAATGTAAATTTTAATATAAAAATATTTGATTAATATTAACACAAGTAAAAGGAGATTTTATGAAAAAAGTTTTAAAAATATCAATAATTATTTTTTTAATGGTTTTATCCACAATTTGTATATTTATTGTGGATAATGAAAATGTAAATACAGTTAGTTTAGCGAAATCGACTAGTACATCAGATACTCAATTAATGGCAAGAGCGATAAATGGTGAAGCAAGAGGAGAACCATACGAAGGGCAAGTCGCAGTTGGAGCTGTTATTTTAAATAGAGTTAAAGACTCAAGATTTCCAAATTCTATTTCGGGAGTAATATATCAGTCAGGTGCATTTACGGCAGTAGCAGATGGACAAATAAATGCGCCTATAGATGAGGGCTCTACTGTTTATAAAGCAGCTCAAGATGCGATTAATGGGTGGGATCCTACATCTGGTTGTGTTTATTATTTTAATCCAGCGACTGCTACTAACAAATGGATATGGTCTAGACCATTAGTAAAGACCATTGGTAAACATAGATTTTGTAAATAATATTAAGGAAGGATGATTTTAATGAGTGGATGGATAGAAAGGTTAAAAAAAGCTCAGATGTTAAGTATAATAACAATATTTTTAGTTATAATATTTTGTTTAGTAGCTGTTCTTATAAGTAGACAGAAAGAAGCTAAACAAGCTTCAGAAAATTCTTATAATATGGCATTTTATGAATTGGTAGATTATGTACAAAATGTAGAAACATATCTTGCTAAATCTTTAATTTCAAGTACTCCTGAACATGGAGCAGAAACTTTAACAAATATATGGAGAGAAGCAAATTTAGCACAAACATATCTTGCACGATTACCAATTGAAAGTCAAGAACTTGAAAATACAGAAAAGTTTTTAAATCAAGTTAGTGATTATAGTTATTCTTTATCAAGAAAAAATATATATAATGAAAGTTTAACAGATGATGATTTAAAAAATTTGAAAGATTTACATTCATATAGTGTAGAATTAGAAAATACTTTAAATCAATTATCAGATGATATAAATTCAGGAAGAATAAAATGGAATGAACTTACAAATAAAGGAGAAACAGCCTTTGCACAACAAGTAAGTACAAGTTCTTTAGATGGATTTAGTAGTTTAGAAGAAAATTTCCATGAATATTCAGGTTTAATTTATGATGGTGCTTTTTCTGAACACATGACTAGTGGAGAAAAAAAGGGACTTATAGGTGAAGATATAAGTGAAGAAACTGCAAAAAGTAAAGTATCTGAATTTATAGGTAATGACAATATAAAGAAAATAGAAAGTTTAGGATTTTCAGAAAATGCTACAATTCCACAATATAATTTTTCTGTAGAAACTAATTCAGAAAATAATGTAAATCTTTCAATATCTAAAAAAGGTGGACATATTATTTATATGAATTCAAATAGAGATGTTAATACAGAAATAATTTCTCAAGATGAAGCTAATCAAAAAGGAAAAGAATTTTTAAATAATCATGGTTTTACAAATATGAAAGAAACATATTATTTAAAACAAGATGGAGTTGTTACTATAAATTATGCTTATACTCAAAATAATGTTGTTATTTATCCAGATTTGATTAAGGTAAAAGTTGCTTTGGATAATCATACTCAAAGAGATACTTCGAAAGTGAAAATTACGATAGAAGATGCTAAAAAAACTTTAAATAAAGATTTAGAAATTAATTCAGAAGGTTTAGCTATTATTCCAACAGAATTTAAAACTGAGATTTTGTGTTATGAATTTAAAGGAAAAGTAGAAGATAAAGAATTTTTAGTATATATTAATGCTGAAAGTGGTAGAGAAGAAGATATTTTAATTATTACAAATACTCCAAATGGTACTTTAACAATGTAGGGGAAGGTTATAAAAATTGCACCAAATTTTACATAGTAGAATTTGGTGCACCAGTAATGGAATTCAAACATTAAAAATTCTTAATAGTAGAAATTTTTAATGTTTTTTATATGTATCTCTAGAAATAGTTTCAGTACTTACTATTACTCCATTTTTCTTTAAAGTTTTATATGCCTCAGAATAAATATAATTTGATGTATTACTAGTTATTCTAGAAGAAATTTCGACATCATAATCATCATCTGTTTTTAAACCAAATATTTTAAAATTTGCTATTCCATTTGAAACAGAGCAAACAATTTTAATAGGATAATTCCTATTATTTTTAAATTGAAAATCTATTGCTCCATAAACAACAGTTGCATCTCTACTAGCATTTGCATAAGAAGGAACAAATTGATGATTGCTTCTTTGTGTTACTTCTAAATTTGCATATAAAACAGCATTATATAAAGTAGTAGTTATTTGACATATACCTCCACCTAAACCATCTTCAACACGTCCACTAACATATATAGGAGCTTCTTTGTATCCAGCTGATATTGTTCTTTCACCAACAACTTTATTATAAGAAAAAGTTTCACCAGGCATTAATACAGTACCATTAATTTTATTTGATGCTAAAATTAAATTAGTAGTACGATTTTTATTACTAGCTGCATATTTAGTAGAAAATTCTGAAAGCAAGTCTGGAAAAGCTTCTGTACCAATCATATTTGTAGTAACATTTGGGTATAATACTTTTAGAGGTATAGAATATTCATTTTGATTTTCTTGTAGTAAATTATTTGCTTCTTCTAACGAAATTGCAAAATCTAAACCATTTTCACTTGGAACTACAGTAAAAGGGTTTTGAGTATAGTAGGCATCAACAGGTTCCTTATATAATTCGTTATATATTGCTTGTATATCAATATCTTTTGGAGATTGATTGGTTGTCAATAATTCTATTATGTTATCTTTTAAATTTAAATTATTTATATTTTCTTTAATAACATTTGCAGTTTTATCAATTTCTATAGTGGCTCCATCAGAACCTTTTGTTATTATTAGATTATTGTTATCAATATAATAACTACTTTCAAGCATTTTGTCTGGCAATTTAGTTGATATATCTTGTAAAGCAGAGTTTAGTCTATCAGTATCTATGTAAAAACCAGGTTCAATATTAACTTTTGAAATTAGAGTTTCTAAAGTTTTTAAATTTTTTTCAAAAATATTTCCATCTTTTCCGATATGATATGCTATTTCAACAGCTTCATCAACGTTAAAAAATAAAGAAAGTTCAGATGTAGATATAGATGTTTCATAATCGTTGTGTTTTAATTTTATTTCATCTGGTATTGACGAATTTATGTAATCTGATATTTTTTGCTTTGCTTGTTCTTTTGATAAGCCTGAAACGTTAACACCTTTAATATATACACCACTAATTATATTGTTATTATTAGCATTTATTAAATGAAAAATACAAAAAGATATAACAATAATTAATAAAAAGATAATGCAAAAAAAACCAAATATTATTAAAATATCTGAATGTTTATTATGTTGATTTTTATTATTTTGGTAGTCATTATAAGTAATTTCATTTTTTTCTTCAAGTAAAGTTTCTGTTTCTTTCTCTTTAACTTCCATAATATCTCCTTCTTAAAAATCTATTATAGTATATCATATTTTGACAAAATTTGCTACAACAATATTTATAAAATAATCATAATATTGCCAATATATTATATGATTTTTTGTTAATAATAATATTAATAAAACTTAAATAAGTTTTATTAGTAAGGAGGATGTTATGTCTAGAAATAGTAAATTAATATCTGAAAATTTAAGAGAAGAAATTGCTAAAGAATTAGGTGTTTATGATCAAGTGAAAAAAGATGGTGGAAGTTGGGCTGGTGTTTCTTCAAGAGATTGTGGAAATATAGTTACAAAGGCTATAGAAATAGCTAATCGTTCAGTTGAAAATAAGTAGTTAGAATTTCTTAGGAGAAATGAAGTTTTTATTTCATTTCTCTTATTTATGTTACTTTTTATTTTTAATTTGTATAAAAAAATATTATAAATTTAGTGTGTGCAAAATTTTTAAAACCCCAATTATACCTATATAGAATAAGGTAAAATTGAGGTTTGTTTATATTTCAAACATATAAAAGTATTTTAATTTTTTGATTATAAATTTTCGATTTCTTCTATTGTTAAATTAGTTATTTTACTTATAAGATTAATATCTATATTTTCTTCTTTCATTTTTTTTGCAATAGTTATTTTTTCTTGTTTTACACCTTTATCAAAACCAGCTTCTTCAATATCAGCTTGATCCATTATGTATTTTTCTCTTAATTCTGCTAAATATCTTTCATGCTCATCTTGACTTATTTCTTCTAGTACTTGTTTTGCTTTTTGGATTGCCTTTGTTGTTTCTTCCATATCTATCACCTCTGGTTTATTTATAAATTTTATCC
>CANQTJ010000053.1 GCA_947626705.1 uncultured Clostridia bacterium
GAGTTTTGGGATTAGGTGTTATAATTAGCACAATTGCATTTATTTTATTCCAAACTATACCAGATAAATTAATTTCTATATTTGGTAGTGGCGATGAAAAATATATGGAATTTGCGTGTATAACTTTTAGAACATATTTATTATTATGTATTTGTAATGGAATACAGATACCATCAGGAATATTCTTTCAAGCAATTGGAAAAAGTATAAAAAGTGCGATATTATCATTATCAAGACAAATATTATTTTTAATACCTTCATTTTTCATTTTTAGCAGTATTTTTGGACTTATGGGAGTTTTATATGCAGGACCTGTTGCAGATGGATTAGCATTTATACTAGCAGTAATATTACTAACGAAAGAAGTAAAAGGATTAAAACAAGCTACAACTAAGAGCGAAGCTCTGGCTGATGATACAAGCACAGATAATAAATTAGATAAACATATTATTATAACTGTATCAAGAGAGTATGGTTCAGGTGGAAGGTATATAGGAAGGTTAATTGCTGATAAATTAGGAATTAAATTTTATGATAAAGAATTTATTACAAAATTAGCACGAGAAACAGGCCTATCAGAAGAATATATAGAAAGCAATGAGCAAAAAAGAGATGTATTAGCAAGTTTAAATAATGGATATTATTTTGGTCTAAGTAATGCAGATGATTTATTTATAAAAGAATCAGAATTAATTAAAGAAGTTGCAAGTAATGAATCTTGTGTAATAATAGGTAGATGTGCAGATTTTATTTTGAGAGATAGAAAAGATGTTATTAAGGTATTTGTTTATAGTAGTATAGAAGATAAAGTTAAGAGAGCTACTGAAATCTATGGACTTGATAAAGAAAAAGCTAAAAAAGAAATTACAAGAATCGATAAATTAAGAGCAAATCATTATAAATACTATACAGAAAAAGAATGGAATAATGCTTCTAATTATGATATTTGTATAAATAGCGATACATTGGGAGTGGAAAAATCAGCAGAATTGATTTGTGAAATTGTAAAAGAAAAATTAGAATATACATTGATATAATTATGAAATTTTAAAATCAATTAAAATTAATATATGATAGTAACTTTTTAAAATTTTATATTAAAGTATTATACATATTAGTCCACCAGAACCTTCATTAACAATACGTTCAAGAGTTTCTTGTAACTTTAGTTGAGCTTCTTCAGGCATTTTTGAAAGTTTTGTTTGTAAGCCTTCATTTACAAGTTCATGTAAACTTTTTCCGAATATATTAGATTCCCAAATTTTAGTAGGGTCATTTTCAAATCCAGAAAGTAAATAATTTACTAATTCTTCAGATTGTTTTTCAGAGCCAACTATTGGAGAAACTTCAGTAGTTACATTTGTTTTTATCAGGTGTATACTTGGTGCAGTAGCTTTTAGTTTTACGCCAAATCTAGAGCCTTGTTTAACCATTTCAGGTTCATCTAAAACTAATTCATCAATTGAAGGAGTAACAATACCATAGCCTTTAGCATTAACTTCTTCTAAGGCATAAGCTATTTTATCATATTTCTTTTTAGCTATAGAAAGATTAGAAATTATACTAAATAAATCTCCTTCATTTTGAACAGTAATTCCAGTAATTTCAGAAAGAACTTGATAAAATAATTCTTCTTTTACATCAATTTTGATATTGACATTTCCAGAACCTAATTCAATATTAGAAATTGTTGTTCTAGAAATTATTTCTGTTTGATTAATTCTTTGTGTACAATTAGCAATATCTTTTAAGACATGAATGTCATCAAAAGCAACTTTAATTTCATTAAATAATTCTGACTTTATTGGATGATTAAAATCTAAACCATCAATCCAACGAGGAAATTTAATAGAAATTTTTTGTGCTGGAAATTCATATAGAAGCTTAGAAAACATATTATTTATATCATCTATAGTAAGATTAGCACAATTTATAGGAATAACACTTGTAGAATATTTTTCAGATAATTCCTTAGATAATTCTTGAGTATATTCAGAAGAAGGATTTTCAGAATTTAACAAGATTATAAAAGGTTTATCTAATTCTTTTAATTCAGATACAACTCTTTCTTCAGCTTGTATGTAATCTTCTCTTGGAATATCTGTAATACTTCCATCAGATGTAACTAAAATACCAATAGTAGAATGTTCTTCAATTACTTTTTTTGTTCCTATTTCAGCAGCAGTTTCAAATGGAATTTCTTCCTCTGACCAAGGTGTTTTTACCATTCTAGGCATATCATCTTCCAAATAGCCAATAGCATTATCAACTAAATAACCAACACAATCTACAAGTCTAGTCTTAAATTTTAAAGTATTATCTAATGCAATTTCTATAGCTTCATTTGGTACAAATTTTGGCTCTGTAGTCATTATAGTTCTGCCTCCAGCACTTTGAGGCAATTCATCTTTTGCCCTTTCTTTTTTATATTCATTATCAATATTAGGAATAACAAGTAAATCCATAAAATTTTTAATAAATGTAGATTTACCAGTACGTACAGGACCAACTACACCTACATAAATATCACCATCAGTTCGTTTTGCAATGTCCTGATATAAATTTGAGTTTTCCATCTATATACCTCCCTTTGAAATTTACAATTGCATTTTAAATAATAAAAATGTTTGTACCATATAACTTTAATTAATTTATATTATGCTTTTTTAAACTTATGACAAGTTTTCAAAAAAAATTGATAAATTTATAAAAATATGTTAAAATAGCAAAGTATAAAAAGATATTTAATATTAGGAGAAATTATATAAGTAGTAAAACGTAAAAAAGATTTTGGTATAAATTAAAATGAAAAATATTTCAAAGATATATTTAACTATATTTTAAAAACTTATTAATTATAAATAAACAATTAATAAAAATAGAATAACAAAATATAATTATAGTAATAAAATATAATATAAAGGATGATGAAGAATGGATAATAGTCAAAGTATTTTAGAAAAGTTAAAAAGTTATAAACAAGAGCATATAATAAATTTTTTAGAAAAAATAGATATAGTAAAAAGAAAAAATTTGATTGAACAGTTAGAAAAAATAGATTTTAATCAACTACAAGAATTGTATAAAAATACTCAAAAAGAAATTAAAATAAAAGAAAATAAAATAGAATCAATACAATATTTAGACAAAGAAAAATTAACAAAAAATCAACTAGACAACTTTAATTTTTTAGGAGAAAGTATAATAATAAATGGACAGTATGCAGTAGTAACAATGGCTGGAGGGCAAGGAACAAGACTTGGACATACAGGACCGAAAGGTACATTTAAACTAGATGTATATGGTAAAGGAAAATATTTATTTGAAATATTAGCAGAAAATCTAAAAGAAGCTAATAATAAATATAATGTAATAATTCCATGGTACATAATGACAAGTGAAGAAAATAATGAAGAAACTAAGCAATTTTTAGAAAAAAATAATTATTTTGGATATGACAAAAATAATGTAATGCTATTCAAACAAGGAGAATTACCACTATTAGATACAAAGGGAAAATTGCTTATAGGAAAAGACTTTAAAATAAAAGAAGCATCTGATGGAAATGGAGGAGTATTTGCATCACTAAGAATAACAGGAATGTTAGCAGATATGAAAGAAAGAGGAATTAAATGGGTATTTATAGGAGGAGTAGATAATGCAATATTAAAAATGGTTGATACAACCTTATTAGGAATGGCAATTGATAAAAATGTACAAATAGCATCAAAGTCTGTAGTAAAAGCAAATCCACAAGAAAAAGTTGGAGTATTTTGTAAAATGAATGGGCACCCTAAAGTTATAGAATATTCAGAATTACCTGAAAAAATGGCTGAAGAGGTTGATGAAAATGGAGAGCTAAAACTTGGAGAGTCCCATATAATGTGTAATCTATTTACAATAGATGCAATTGAAAAAATAAGCAAAGAACCATTAATATATCATAGTGCATTTAAAAAGAACTCTTATATAGATGAAAATGGAAAAGAGATTATTCCTAATGAACCCAATTCATATAAATTTGAAGCATTTATTTTTGATAGTTTTGAATTATTTGATGATATTGCAATTTTAAGAGGAAAGAGGGAAGATGATTTTGCACCAGTAAAAAATAGAGAAGGTGTAGATAGTCCTAAAACAGCGAAAGAATTATATGAAAAATATTGGGAAAAACAAAAAGTACAGGTATTAAAATAAGATAAACAGGTTGAACTTACTTATCTATGTAAAATTTGTATATAATGTTTTATATTATAGTAAATTTGGAGAAACTCCTTATAATTAAAAGAAGATATTATTTTAAATGCAAGTTTAACGCATTTTTTAATATCTTCTTTTTAACTTTATAAAATAAAGTTAATTTAATTACATTTGTTGATTACCAGGAATTAAATAATCAACAACACCATAGATTAATGCACCTATTATAGCTGCAACCCAAGATATAGAATAACCAGCTACAAAAAATTGAGTAACATATAAAATGATAGCGGCTAATGCAAATCCTACAAAGCCTTTACCAAATGGGCTTGCATGTAAACCTGTAAATTTAGTAACTAAATAATCTATAACTGTTAAAACAACAGCAGCTATAATTAAAGTCCATATATTACTTATAGAAAATCCTGGTGTAAAGAATGCAGTAATAGCTAGAACAACAGCTGCAGCGATTAATCTACCAACGATTTGCCATACTGTTGAAGTACCATTTTCACTTCTTGTTTGAGAATCTGCCATAATGAAAACCTCCTTAAATTTTAAAATTTTAATGTAAAATTAAATTTGTTTTTCAAGGCTCTAAAAATATTATTCTCAATAAAAAAATATTTATTCAAAAATATAAGTATAAAAAAGTTAATTTTTGTAAAAAATAAAGATAAAAATGAACATTAATAAAATTTGAATTGTAACATTAAAAAAATTATATTTTTGTTCGTGGACAAATTTACTAAATAATTTGTAAAAATACTTTATATTATATGAAATTTAAAATAATTTCTATAATATAAAAATAAAATTTAAGAGGTATAAAAATGTTAATAACTTTTTTTAGAGCAATAATATTATACATATTAGTATTATTCGTTATGAGATTAATGGGAAAGAGAGAAATAGGACAATTACAACCATTTGAGTTAGCTATTTCTATAATGATTGCAGATTTGGCATCAATACCAATGACTGATACTGGAGTTCCAATATCTCATGGAATTATACCAATATTAGGTTTATTAGTAATGCATTTGTTAATATCAATGTTAAATATGAAAAGTATGAAATCAAGAGAAATTATTTGTGGTAAACCAACAATTTTAATTTATAGAGGAAAAATAAATGAAAAAGCATTAAAAAAAGAAAGATTTACTATAAACGAGTTACAAGAACGACTAAGGGGAAAGGATATCTTTAATTTAGGAGATGTAGAATATGCTATATTAGAAACAAGTGGAGAAGTTACAGTTATTCAAAAACCAGAAAAAAGGAATACAATACCAGAAGATTTTAATATAGTTCCAGATTATGAAGGAATACCTTATGATTTAGTAGTAGATGGAAAAATAATGTATAAAAATTTACAAGCACTTGGAAAAAATGTAGAATGGTTAAAAAAACAGGTAGAAAAATTTAAAATTAAACCAGAACAAGCATTAGTTGTTACAATAGATGGTAAAGGACAAATATTTTGTCAAAAAAAAGAGGAAAGTTAAGAAATTTTTTAGCTTAAATTGCTATTATACAAGGAGGAAAAAATGTTTAAGGAAATAGCTATTTCTATAATAATTATAGTAATTATTTTAATAGGAAATACAGTAACAGGAAATTATACAAAGGCGTCTATAGAAGAAACAACAAATAATTTACAAGATTTAAAAGAAGAAATTATGAAAGAAGAAAATGAAATTAATTCAGACTTAGCAATACAAAAAATTGATAAAATACAAGAAATGTGGGATATCAGATATGAAAAACTAGCATATTATATAGAACACAATGAATTGGAAAAAGTAGAAACAGAATTATCCGGATTAAATGGTTATATAAACAAAGAAGAATATATAGAAGCGGTTGCTACATTAGATAGAAGTATATATATATTGAATCACATAAAAGATAAATTATCATTTGATTTAAAAAATATTTTTTAATAGGAGTAAAGTAGTATACTTTATTTCTTTTTTATATTATAGGAAATTTTTCCAAATTTCCTATAATATAAAACATTGTACACAAATATTGTTTTACTGTTCGTTTGAACTTTCACTAATTTTTGCATATTTCTTAAGTTTTTCATAAACTAAATAGTTTACTGTACCAGCAGGAAAAGTACCATTTTTACCCCTTTTTCCAGCTGGAACTCCAGTTAAAACTTCAATACCTTCCTCTATTGTAGAAATAGCATAAATATGAAATAAATTATCTTTAACAGATTGTATAATTTCATCTGATAATTGTAAATTATCAATATTCTGAACAGGTATCATAACACCATGTTCGCCTGTTAATCCACGCATTTTACAAATTTGATAAAAGCCTTCTATTTTTTCATTTACTCCACCAATAGGCTGTATTTGACCTTTTTGATTTACAGAACCAGTAACTGCAATAGATTGATTTATAGGTATTCCAGAAAGACTTGAAAGCAAACCATAAAGTTCTGTACTTGAAGCACTATCTCCATCAACTCCATTGTATAATTGCTCAAAACATATACTTGCAGTTAAAGATAAAGGAATATCTTGAGCGAACATTTCACCTAAATATCCAGTTAATATTAATACACCTTTTGAATGAGAAGAACCAGAAAGTTCAACTTCTCTTTCTATATTTACTATACCATTTTTGCCAGTATATGTGTTAACTGTTATTTTTGCAGGTTTACCAAAAGAATAATCTCCAATAGTCATAACAGTTAATCCGTTTAAAGTTCCAACTTCAAAACCAGAAGTATTAATTAATAAAGAGTTGTCTTTAATCATTTCCATATATTTTGAATCAAATTTTTTAACTCTATCAATTCTTTCTGCAAGAGCTTTAATTATAAAATCCTCTGTTACAAGTTTAGACTTTGAAATTTTAGCCCAAGTTGCAGCTTCACCAGCCACTTGTATTAAATCATCAAATCTAGTAGATAACTTTTTATGACTTCCAGCAATTTTTGAAGCATATTCGACTAATCTTGCCATAGCCCCTTTATCTAAATGTGGTAATTCTTCCGTATCACAAAAACCATGAATTATTTGAGCAAGTTTATTCGCATTTTCGTTATTAAAAGGAGCATCATCTTCAAATTCTACTTTAATTTTAAATAATTTTCTAAAATCAGAATCCATAGCTAAAAGAGTTTGATAAATACTACTATTACCTATTAAAATTACTTTTAAATCAAGAGGTATAGGTTCAGGTTTTAACGAAATCATAACCATAGATGAGCGTTGCTCGTTGGCATTTTCTATACTAATTTCCTTAACTCTTAAAGCCTTTTTTAAATTTTCATAGCACAAATTATTTTGTAGTAAATCTTTTGCTTGAAAAATAATATATCCACCATTTGCTTGTTGCAAAAGACCAGGTTTTAACATAGTATGATCTGTTTTTAATGAACCATAATAGTTTTCGTATTCAAGTGTACCAAAAATATTATGATAAGAATAATTTGAATCCATTATAACTGGAGCACCTTCACGATTTGAATTATCTATAAACAAGTTAACTCTATAATTTAAAGAAGGGTCTTGTTTTCTATTAATAGGATTTACCTGTTGTTGATTTTCTTTTTCTTTATCTTCATTAACAAAATAAGTAACATTTTTTAATACATCTTGTTTTACATCATTTAAAAATTTTGTTATTTTTTTATTTCTTTTAAATTTAGACTTTAAATAATTAATATGAACATTTATTGTAAGAAGGGCAATATTTGATTGCCATTCTGATATTTTTTTATCAGCTTGTCTTTCGATAATTTTTATTTGTTCAATAACTTGCATAATTTGAGATTGAACAATAACAGATTTTTCTTCATATTCTTGTTTTAAAGAATCATCTAATTTATCAAATTCTTCTTCATCTATAGCTTTACCATCAACTACTGGCATCATATAAATACCATTTTGAGAAGATTTTACTTGAAAATTATATTTTGAAGCATCTTCATTTAACTTATCCAATAAATTAGAACGCTTTTCTTCAAATTCTTGTTTTATCAAAGATTTTTCTTTTTCAAAATCATCAGCATTAAAAGTTTTTTTGATATCTTTTTTAATTTCCAAAATAAATCCATCCATTGCATTTTTAAATTCTTTTCCTTGTCCAGCAGGTAAAGAAACAGCAATAGGCTCATTTGGATTATCAAAATTATAAATATAACACCAATCTGAAGGAGTTTTTTGTTTTTTAGAAATTGTGTCTAAATAATTTTTTGTATACATTGTTTTACCTACGCCACTTGGACCTTCAATATAGATATTGTAACCTTTTACATCAACTTGAAGACCAAATTCTAGTGCTTTTATTCCTCTTTCTTGACCTATACCAGTTGAAATTGGTTTTAATTCAGAAGTTGAACTGAAATTGAAAATATTTGTATCACATGTCATTTTTAAATCTTTATAACTTAGTTCATTTTTATTTTTCATTAGTTTTCCTCCCCAAAATTTTTCTTTTAGTATTTCCATTTTTTAAAATATTTATTAATATAAACATATTTTATATTAGTTGTTTTAATTTGTAAAGATATGTAGAAAAATATTTAAAAAAATTGTTAATAAATAATGTTTTATATGTAAATAATTAATTAGTTGAAATTATATATCTTTTATAATATAATCGTAACAACAATTAGTAATTAATTATAAGGGGTAATTAATAATGAATACTATAAATATTGAAGATATAGATTTAAATAATGCACTTTTCCATTTTACAGCAAAAGACAACCTAAAATCAATAGAAGAAAAAGGATTAATAGCTCAAATTGGAGATGCCTCAAAAATGGTAAATGACAAACCAAGAGTTTGCTTATCAAGAGGTGGAAAGGGGATATTAGGAATAAAAAACTCATTTATTCATATATTTAAAAATTTGAGAATATGTGATATTCCAGAGGAATACAGAAAATATTTTACAATAACTGATTTTTCGGATACTAGTCAAGTAAGTCCCCAATTATTATATGACGCAATGGAAAGAAGATTCAAAGATGAAATATATTTAAAAGTAGATGCTAAAGAAGGAATAGATTTTCTAAAAGAGGAAATTTATGGAATAGGTTCAGATTATGACATTAAAGGAAAAGAAGGTCATAACATTAGTCCTAATAAATTATCAGTAGTTACGACTCCAGCTGGTAATTCTTCTTTATGTATTATTCAATATATTTATAATAGAATGCTTGAAAAAAATCCTGGAAAAGAAAATGTTATAAGGAATATGAATAGTGATTTAAGCGAAATGTTAGACTATATAAATTTGAAAAGTAAAATTTCTATGAGAGATATTGTTTCAAAAGCATTAAATGATGGAATTAATATAGAAGATATACAAAATTTAGATAGAGAAAATAGCAATATTAGAGATATGGAGGAATTTACAAAAGATGAATGAAAAATATTCTAAAGTTTACACTGAGTTATTAGAAATTATAAGTCATTTTTCAGAAGAAGAATATTCAAAAATACCAAGTGAAAAAATAAAATTTTATGAAGATAATAAAGATAAAAATTATAATTATAAAATTAATCCTCAAATTGATTTAAACAAACAGTATATATCAAGAGAAACAGAAGCTTTGATAGTTATATTATTTAGAGATTATTTTGCAACTCCAAAACAAAAGGATATATTAAATAACTTGCTAAAGCAAAATCAACAAAAAACGGATAAAGAAAAATATGAAAAATATAATCCAAATGATATATTTAAAAACAAAAAAGATGAAATAATAACTAATAATCAAGTAGCAATATTGCCTGTTACAATTAAAAAAGAAAAATGGTATATACAAATATTGGATTTTTTTAGAGGTATATTTAAAAAATGATAATAATATAAAAAATAAGATTTCTAATGAAATTTTTATTAATTATTTAACTTAATTAAAATTTTACATACTGAAAGTATAACATTTAAGCCTTTTTTTGACAATAGGTAATTTAAAATTTTTTTTGAGTTAAAATAAGAAAATTAGTAATACCAATGGTTATATCCTTTTAATTTTTTATTAAGTTAAATACTTAATAAAAAAAGTTTAGAAGGAGGAAACAAATGGAAAAAGAAAGGAAAAACACAAGAAGAAACAAGGGTATTACATTAATAGCGTTGGTAATAACCATAGTACTAAATTGCTCGTGCCTCGCAATGGAATGAATGAAGAAGAGAGAAAAAGTTGAAAAAAATAGAAATCTCTT
>CANQTJ010000054.1 GCA_947626705.1 uncultured Clostridia bacterium
ATAGACAATTCTATATTAAGGAATTTGATAATAATTATTATTATAATTTTAAATCAGAATATAGATTTTTCAAATTTATTGAATATTATGTAAGAACAAGAATATTTGATATGAAATTATTTAAAGAAAATATGGAAACAATAAGAAATACTGTTGATACTGAAAATTTACCAGGATATAAAAGATTACTAACAGAAGAATATTGGAAAATATCAGATGATGAATTTGAAAAAGTAATAAAAGAAGTGTTTGAAGAAATAAAACAAGGAAATATTGAACTTATAGATACTGTAAAAATATATGCATATTTTAGCTATTTTTCACGTAAAGGACTTATTGATTATGATATAAAAACATTAAAAAATGTATTTTTTAATGGAATGAATATATCATCTTTAAAATCAAAATATTGTGAAAATGTAGAAGAAGAACTAGCTAAAATTGCTATAGAACAGTTTGAAGAAGACATGGATGAAATAATAAAACATTTTAATATGTTAAATAATCAGTTATTAGATAAAATGTATAAGGAAAAGGCAGAAGAAATATTCAAATGTATACCTATGAGAATGGAAGAATTTTACGAGAAGTTTGATAGAGAATGTATGAGTATACCAATATTTAAATATTATGATGTATATCAATTATTTCAAAGAATATCTTGTGCTAGTAATGAAGACATAGTTTTAATTAAGGAAAAATTATTAAATAGAGCTGAAAAATATCCTAAACAAATAGAACCAGAAATTAAAACTATAAAACAATTAAAACAAGTTATTGATGACTATATAAAAGGAAAAGACCAATCAATAAAAATTGTTATGCTCAATGAATTTTCTAATAGTTTAGGATTAATTTTAGATAAATATAAAATTAGTTTTTTACCTAAAAAGGAAGAAAAATTAGTTGAAGAATAGAGTAAATATTAATTAATTTAAATAAAAGAACAAATGTATACATGGATATAATTTTGTTCTTTTTTGTTAACTATGTAAAAATAAAATCGTTATATAGATATAATCACTTAGAAAGGGGGAAAGATGAAATTTGAAGAAATAGTAAATAAATATACAAATTTAGCTTATAAAATTGCAATAGATATGACATCTTCCCCAGAAGATTCAGAAGATTTAGTACAAGAAGCATATTTGAGTTTATATTCTCATTTTAGTAAATATAAAAAGCTACAAGAAAATGAAATTAGAAATATATTGTGTAAAATTATTTTAAATAAATGCAAAGATTATTTGAAATCTAATAAAAGGAAAGAAAAAACGGTATTTGAAGAAATTTCAAATATCGAGGAATTTAATATACAAGGAGATTTTGTAGAAGATTTAATAAAACAGGATAAAAATAATTTTATTAAAAAGAAAATTTTAGAATTAAAGAAACCTTATAATGAAATATTAACACAATATTACATAAAAGGATATACACTAGATGAAATTTCGAAAATTCATAATACAACAAAAGGAACTATAAAAGTACAGCTAACTAGAGGTAAAAAAATATTTAAAGATATATTAGAAAGGAGTGGATTTTATGAATAAAATGCAAATAATTGATGAATTATTAAAAGATGATTGTAAACTAGAAAAGTATATAGATGATATAGAAAAAACTCAAATTCAAAAACCAGAAAATATAGACAAAAAAATATTATCAAAAATTAATAAAAATAAAAAGACAAAATTTGCAGATATTTGTAAAATAGCAGCCTGTCTAGTGTTTTCTTTATCTTTATGTGGAACAGACCTAATAAAAAATGATGATATAAAAATATATGAAGAAGAAAAAACAAAAACATCAATATCAATACAAATAAGTGAAAAATTAAGTGATTTTTGTAAATGGGCAATAACACCAATAGAAAAGGAGGATTAATAATGAAAAAAAATTTATTTTTTACATTTTGTTTTAGTTTAATACCGGGTGCAGGTCAAATGTATCAAAATTACATGAAAAGGGGATTATCTATAATGTGTATTGCAGGATTATTATTAATATTTTTCATAATGCTAGAAACTGCAATATTTTTAGTACCATTATTAATAGTAATTGCATATAGTTTTTTTGATACATATAATATTAGAAATGCTATAGATACAGAAGAACAAATAAAAGATGATTATATTTTACAAGGAATAAGCTTTGATAAGATAAAAGGCAATAAGCTAATAGGAATAGGAATAATTTTAATAGGAATTTATTTACTTTTAAACAATGTATTATATGAAATTGCAAAAGCAACGTACATAGACTGGTTATATACTTTAATAAAACATGTTAGAGCATATTTTCCATCACTTATTGTATCAGTAATAACAATAGGAATTGGAACAAAAATGATTTCAAATAAATAATGAAAGTATAATGCCTTTGTAGATTTAATCTTAAAAGGCAAGAAAGGAATTCTAAAATAATGGAAGAAAAGAAAGAGAAAAGAGTTGGTACATATACATTTGGAATAATGCTAATAATAATTGGAATTTCAATATTGATAATGACTTTTACAAAATTTGATTTTTTTAGATATTTATTAATGCTATGGCCAATAGTTTTAATAGGATTAGGAATTGAAATATTGTATTTGAATAGTAAATCTGATATAAAAGTTAAAATTGACTTTATAAGTATTATTTTAATGTTAGTTGTATTATTTTTTACTGCGGTTTTTAGCTTAGGAAATTATTTTGTAAATAAAGTTTTATATGATGAAGATATCAAAAATATGTTACTAAAAGAATATCCAATAATTAATACAATAGATTAATAATATTTTATAAAATGACCTAGTTCTGTTAGCACATTAACGGAATAAATGATGCAAAGAGGGTTCCTATTTTCAAACTATACTCACTTTTAATTATATAGTTTATTTAGGATACCCTCTATATTATATTTCCATTTGAGTTGCTAAAAATGTTGCTGCTGATTGTGCAACTTTTTTCTCGACTTCATTCATCTTTGTATTTGCATCTTTTGACATTAGTATAACTGTACCTATAGTATCTCCATTAGAAATAATTGGATATACAATTTGTGCATTATTTTTTTTATCATTTTTGTCATTTTTAGTAATTGGCATTGCCATATCACTGTTTTCTTTACTTGTATAAACTTCTTTATCTTCCATAAGTTTTTCTAGTTCTGTGCTTACATCTTGTTCCAAAAATTCTTTTTTAGAGCCACCAGATACGGCTATAATTGTATCTTTATCAGTTATACAAGCTATATGCCCAGTTGTTTTAGCTAAAGTTTCAGCATATCCTGTTGCAAATTCTGATAATTCTCCAATTGGAGAATATTTTTTTAGTATTACTTGTCCTTCTCTATCTGTAAAAATTTCTAGTGGGTCGCCTTCTTTAATTCTTAATGTCTTCCTTATTTCTTTTGGAATTACAACTCTTCCTAAGTCATCTATTCTTCTTACTACTCCAGTTGCCTTCATTTTTATCCTCCTTTAAATTCAAGTCTAATATTATTATCTCAAAAGAGGAAAATTTTATACATTTTTGTTAAATTTTTTTGAAGTTTTTGTTGTAATTTACTTGACAAAACAAATTTTTATGATATAATTATTACGTTACAAGAAGAAGCAAAAACTTCTCACCTTAGTAAAATTTTTAATTGAGAAAATAATCTTAATTAATATAAAAACAAAAGGTTAGAAATACAATTTAAGATAGTTAGGTAATAAAAATAACTATTATTATTTGTGCGTATTGACTTGTAACAAAAGTCAATTTTTTTTGATTTTAGAAAATAATTTTATTATTAAAATAAATTTATTTTCAAATATAAAAAATATATGGAGGTGTTTTAATATAAAACAAGAATTACCTATAAACGGTCAAATAAGAGAAAAAGAAGTTCAATTAATAGGAGTAAATGGAGAAAAATTAGGGATAGTTTCAACAATAGATGCACTAGAAAAAGCTAGTGAAAATAATTTGGATTTAGTATTAGTTTCACCAAATGCAAAACCGGTAGTTTGTAAAATAATGAATTATGGAAAATACAAATTTGAGCAGTCAAAAAAAGAAAAAGAAGCAAAAAAGAAACAAAAAGTTTTAGAAGTAAAAGAATTAAGAGTTACTCCAAATATTGAAGAACACGATTTTGAATTTAAAGCAAAGAATGCAAGAAAATTTTTGACTGATGGAAACAAAGTAAAAATCACAGTAAGATTTAGAGGTAGAGAAGTAAATAACTCTAAAGCAGGAGAAGTTGTTTTAAATAAATTTATAGAAAAATTAGGAGATATTTCTCTAGTAGAAAAGCAACCTAAATTAGAAGGTAGAAATATGTTTACAATATTAGCGAAGAAGGCATAATTAAAATATCTGTTAAACTAATATTATGCAGATATTTTTATATACTTAGACAAGCATTGTAGCATAAATATATATATTTTTAAGGAGGGGAAAACTCATGGCAAAATTAAAGACAAATAAAGCAGCTAAAAAAAGATATTCTTTAACAGCAACAGGAAAGGTAAAAAGAACAAAATCAAACAGAAGACATTTATTAGCTAATAAAACAAAAAGACAAAAAAAATCAGGAAAAATTCAAAATGCTTATGCAAGTAAAACTTGTGAAAATACAATAAAGAAATTATTACCTTATGGTGGATAATAAAGTGAAAGGAAGGGAAAAATAATGGCAAGAGTAAAAACAGCAAGAACAACTAGAGCAAGACACAAAAAAATATTAAAACAAGCTAAAGGATATTTTGGAGCTAAACATTATAGATTTAGAAACGCTAATCAAGCAGTAATGAAATCATTATCTTATGCATATATAGGAAGAAAAGATAAAAAGAGTAATTTTAGAAAATTATGGATAACAAGAATAAATGCAGCAGCTAGAATGAATGGAATAACATATAGTAAGATGATTGCTGGATTAAAAAAAGCTAATGTTACAATTAATAGAAAAATGTTAGCAGAAATAGCTGTTAGCGACCCAAAAGCATTTACAGAAATTGCTGAAATAGCAAAAAAAGCTTAATATACGATTGATATATTAACTTTAAAAGTTAATTAATTATAAATATGGCGAATCTAAGATTTAAAAAAAATTATTTTATATAAATCTTAGACTCGCCTTTTTTATATTATAGGAAAGTTATTCAAATTTTTCTATAATATTATTGTTTTTTCATTTTTGGTTTTGAAATAAGTGATGCTAAATATCCAAAAAATACAGCAGCAGAAATTCCACCAGCAGCAGCTTTTACACCACCAGTAAAAGCACCAACTAAACCAGTTTCTTTAACGGCTTCTATTGCTCCTTTAGCAAGATTATATCCAAAGCCAGTAAGTGGCACAGTAGCTCCTGCACCAGCAAAATCTACTAAATATTTGTATATACCAAGTCCCCCTAAAATAGCACCTGTTGTAACAAATATAACTAAAATTCTAGCCGGAGTTAATTTTGTTTTGTCAATTAAAATTTGTCCAATTACACAAATAATGCCACCTACAACAAAACATTTTAAAATAGACATCCAATCAAACACATTTGCCCAATTTATATCCATAAATAAATCTCCTTTCAAAAAATAACTTTTAGATATTTACATTTCAATACTAATGGCATGTGCTATGCCAGGAATACTCTCACCTTGCTGAGAAGAAGTTGAATTCATTAAAGCTCCAGTAGCAATAAGTAACATTTTTTTAATTTTTCTACTTTTTAGTTGTGGAAAAAAGTAACCAGAAAATACACTGCCACAACATGCACAACCACTACCACCTGAATGAGTATCTTGAGCATTTTTATCAAAAATTAAAACACCACAATCATTATAATTAGATTTAATATTATATCCTTGAGATTTTGCAATATCAATTGCAATTTCTTTACCAATATGTCCTAAATCACCACTAATTATTGCATCATAATAGCTTGGAGCTCTGCCAGTATCTAAAAAATGAGTAATTAAAGTATCAGCAAAAGCAGGAGCCATAGCTGCACCCATATTATTAGCGTCTTTTATTCCCATATCAACAATTTTTCCAGGAGTAATATGAGTAATAAAAGGTCCAGTTCCATTTTTAGAAACTATTGCTGCTCCACTTCCAGTAACAGTCCATTGAGCAGAAGGAGGCCTTTGATTACCCAATTCAAGAGGAAATCTAAATTGTTTTTCAGCACTACAAAAATGACTAGAAGTAGCACATAAAACATTTTCAGCAAATGTTTCACAACATACAGCACCTAAAGACATAGACTCAACAAAAGTAGAACATGCTCCAAATACACCAAAGAAAGGTATATTTAATTCACGTAAACCAAAACTAGAAGAAATACATTGGTTAAGTAAATCACCAGCAAAACAACAATCTATTTTATCAGAAGGAATACCTGATTTACTTATAACAGTATTAACTGTTTCTTTTATAATTTTACTTTCAGCTTTTTCCCAAGTTTTTTCACCCCAAAATTCGTCATCTAAAGTTTGGTCAAAATATTTGCTAAGTGGACCTTGAGCTTCTTTTGGGCCTACAATAGAAGCACATTCAGTAATTGTGGGGGGATTATTAAATTTTATAGTTTGTTTTCCTAATTTTTCCACAAATATCACTCCTTTAATAACTAAAAATTTATATTAGCGTAGTATTCTAAAAATACCTGCTATTATATTATAAGAAATTTAGAAAATATTATGATTTGAGCTTAAACTAATGTAATACTTTGAGTATTGAAAATTAAATAAACAATACCGACTAGAATTGAAGCAGATATACCAAAAACTAAAACTGGACCTGCAACAGTAAACATTTTTCCTCCAACTCCCATAACATATCCTTCAGATTTATATTCCATAGCAGGAGAAACAATTGAATTTGCAAAACCAGTAATAGGAATTAATGAACCAGCTCCAGCAAATTTTCCAATTCTATTAAATAGATTAAGGCCTGTCAAAAAAGCAGAAATAGCAATTAAAATAATTGATACAATAGTACCAGATAAAGTTTGGTCAAATCCTCTTTCTTTACATATATTTAAAATAATTTGACCAATTGAACATATTAATCCACCAACCCAAAAAGCATTAAAACAATTTTTTAATATTGGAGAATTAGGAGATTTTTTATCAACATAATTTTGATAAGTTTGCTTAGTTTCAATAGGATTCATTATTTATCTTCCTTTCTATTTAAGTCTATTAAAAAAGTTAAATCTAAATCAACAAAATATTCTGAAATTTTATTTCCATCAATATTTGCTCTTTGTTCTAAAATTTTTACACTTGATAAGTAATCAATACTCTTTGATGCTTCATTTATAGTTTTTACTATAGCATCTTTCCAAGAAATACTAGATGAACCAGTAATAATTAAATGTTTTTCTATATCCATTTTAACCTCCTAAAAAATCTTTTAAAGATATTTTTTCCATTTTAATAAAAAATATACAAAATAATGAAATTTACCGGTTATTATATAATAAAAAAACGAGCTACTAAATAAAAATTTTTAAATAATATTAATTAAATTGCTTAAAATATATGGTTTTTATTGTATTCCTCAGTTTATTACAAAATTTAAGAAATTCTAATCCATTAATTTTAAATAAACCATTATCGTATAACAAAATCGAAAATAAAGAAATAAAAAGCTTGATATATGTATATAATTATGATACAATAGTAAACATAAATGTTAAATGATTTATAAATATAAAATAAAAAATATGAAAGAGGTAAAATTTATGATAGTACAAAAAGAAAAAGAAGAAATAATAAAATTATTATATGATGGATTTAGTGTTAAAGAGATATCTTTTGAATTAGATATACCAATAGAAGAAGTAAAAACATGTAATGAACAATTAAATTTTAGAAAACTCATTAATCAATGTATAGAGGAGGGAAATATAAGGGAGGCTATAGATAAATTAGAAGATTTTATAAAAAATACAGACTATAATATTGTAGAACAAGTAATGTTATCAAAACTAAAAGCTTATATAGAAGGAATGGATATACCAGAGGAAGACTTAAAAAAGAATAAAAAAGTGAACCTTGAAAATATAGAGCAAATATTAAAGGGACTAGATATAAAACTTCCTATACACGAAAGTAGTCGATTAATTAATCAAAAAAATGATGGAGAAATAGTGAAGAATTATGATAAAGTAATAAATAAATTAAAACAAAAAATAGATCCAGATTCTAAAAATGGTCTAGACTTAAATGAAAGAAATATATTAGCTTTTGCATATTTTAAAGCAGGAAGAATAGATGAAGCAAGAAAGGAATTAGTATCAATAATTAAACAATATGGAAGCCATGTAGCATATAGACAATTAATTCATCTAGAAGAACAATGTAATAATTTAGATGATGCAAGATTATGGGCTTATGAAGGAATAACATATTTTCCAAAAAGTATACAGATTAGAGAACAATTATTGTCAATTGAAAAGCAAGAAGGTAATAAAGAAGAACAAATGAGGTTATTAAAAGAAATTATTGATATTAATAAGCAAAATATTGAGGTTGAAAAATAAGTTCACAGGTCGAACTCACTTTGAAATAAATATCTTTTTTCATAAATCAATATTCTATAATTAAAAAACCGAAACTTAAAACAATTTATACTTGAAATTTATGTAGAGTTGTAATATAATATAAATTATATTTGGATATTTAGAAGTATTTTTAAATTTTAGTAATTATATAATTACCAAAATTTAAAAATTACACAATACCAATTATTGTTACCTATTAACATAATAGCTATGAAAGGAGAGCCTATGACAATTTTAGCAGAAGTTACTTTTAATGACAAAGGAGAGATGAAGGAAGGGTTGATTAACGAATTTTTTAAAAATTTTAATTGTAACAACACCATTGAAGTAGATGAAAATGGCGCAAAAATTAAACTTGTTTTTACAGAACAACCACCTCAAAAAATGATAGAGGTCATAAGCCGGTGTCATGTAGACAAACTCTGTTATAATGGAACTATGCAGAATTGCAAAGAAGAACCAAAGGAGGAAAAAATATCTGAAACAGAAACTCATGATGCAGAGGAAACAACGGAGGAGGAAACAAAAAATGCACATTTTGAATTAAGCAAAATTGCAGATAATTGTGATTCCTACGAAAATTTTAAGGAAGCTGTTGCAGAATGGCTAGAAATGGGTAAAAGTAAGGAGATTTTTTTAAGTATACTAAAATCAGCAGAAGAACTTGAAAAGATTACTTGGAAGAATATAGAGAATCTTCTTAAGCAAAAAGGAATTATTTTCAATGATGGAAATAGATACGCATGTTCAAAAGTGGTTGCTAATAAATTCAAAATGATTGACAATAATTTTACAATTTTGAAATTAATTAAAGAAATTGTAACTTATAAGACATTTGATTTTGGCAATCAGAAGGCAATTGAAGAAGATTCTAAGCAGACAGAAAAAGATGAAGTCGAAAATACATCTTGTCTAAATAGTGAAGGAACAGAAAATAAATTAGAAAAGATTTTTTCTAATGATAAAACGGAAGAAATATTAGAAAAAATTTTTTCTAACGAGGGAATATTAGCTAAGTTAGATAAGACGTTACCAATTGAAAAGAGAGTACAGCAGGTTTTTGATGCAATGGGGTTTCATTTATTGAAAGATGATAAATGGGCAATATCAAGAATGACTAACATTGCTATGGAATTAGACGACGAGATTACATGGACCGCAATTGCAAAACAATTAAAGAGTAATGAAAAGTTCATAATAGAGAAAAATAAGTATAGGTTGTATTTTTCTAGATTTATCAACAATTTTGTAAAAGAGCACAATGAAGAAAAAGAGTACAATGAAGAAACAGGGGTTTATGTAATTGATTTTTTGAAATATTTAAAGAAAGTAATTATGTGAATAGTTAATATGTTAACATTTGGGTATTACCAAAAACCTTCAGATATATCTGGAGGTTTTTTGGAATTATATAAGATTTTTTAATATATTAAAAAATTATGATTATATAGAAATTTAAAGAAAAAAGATTTATAATAAAAACATTATAATGTTAAAAATAAAAAGTAGGAGGAAAAAATGATAGATAAAACTAGAGAAATAGCATTAAAAATATTATACAAAATAGAGAAAGAAGAAGCATATTCTAACATAGCACTAAACGAAGAAATAAAACAAAATAGAAAAAAATTAGATGAAAAAGATATTGGACTTATATCTGAAATCGTATATGGTGTAACAACGTGGAAATTAACGTTAGATGAAATAATAAAAAAACATTCAAAAATAAAATTAAAAAAAATTTCAGACTGGATAAAAAATATTTTAAGAATGGGAATATATCAAAT
>CANQTJ010000055.1 GCA_947626705.1 uncultured Clostridia bacterium
TTCTATGATAGCATTATTTAAAAGTAATCTATAAAAACAATTCCCTTTTATTTCCCATTTTTCTAAAAATACATTTTCTTTTAAAGTATAATATAAATTATTGAAAAAAAAATAAATTTATTCAAAACAAATGTTTGACAAAACCGAAGAAATGTTATATAATGTCAAATGATAAAAAATATTATTGATTTATTAAATAATAATAAAAAATTAGCTATATCAAGATTAAAGAAATGGACAGTAGAAGAATTCAAAGAAGATAAAAGGCAAAGAGAATTGAGAAGTGAGCAAATGCTTGATGCCTTAAAAAGTGTTCTTTCAAATAGACTGAAGCCTATGTAAGTAAATCTTTTTAAGCTTATAGAAAATCATAAAGGAGGTAGTATAAATTGAAGGCAGGAAAGCGAGTGTGTACACCTCACCGATACACATAGAAGGACAAGCCTTCTAGTATTAAACAGGTAACAAAAAAGTTATGAAAAAATGATGTAGAAATTCACCAGATGAACCACTAAAAAATGCCTATTAGAGTATTCAAGTACACTAGATGAATTCAAAAATTCACCAAGTGTACTAATTTAATTTATGAAATGAATTAAATTAAAAGCATAAGTCCACTTAGTGAACTAGAATATTATATAAATTAATAATTTAAAAATTTTATTAAAGACCTATTAAATTCATCTTTAACATCATAAAATGCACCATGCCCAGCATTTTCAAATGGAAATAAAATTGAAGAATGAATATTATTATGCATAATTTCTGCCATAGGAAAAGGACATATTTTATCTTCCTTTCCATGAAAAATAGCTGTTGGAACATGAATATATTTTAACGAATCAAATATATTCTCATCCCTAAGAGCAATTAAAGAATTCATTTCTCCTATTCCAGAAGCACTATTGCTTAAATTTTGAAACCAATTTTTAAACGCATTAGAAGGTCTTTTGTAAAAAAACATATTTCCGAAATTTTCATTTAAAGCTGGTCTATCATTATATCCTAGTTTTATTAAATCATTGGTAGATTCTATTGTTTGACCATATGGATTATTTGTTGTTTTTGAATATGAAGGAACAGCAGAATCAAGCAAGCATAATTTTCTAACGCCATACCCATTATACATTTGCATGTATTTTGTAGCAATTGTTCCTCCCATTGAAAAACCTAGTAAATCAAAATTTGATAAATTTAAAGCATATATTACATAATATAAATCAGTTGCAAATTGACTATAATTATATCCGTTACTTGTTTCATCAGAATTTCCAAATCCTCTTATATCAATACTTATAATTCTATATCCATTTTTTATTAAATCTGGTAATTGGTATTCAAACATCTTATGTGATAAAGGCCAACCATGAATTAAAACAATTGTCTTATATGCATTTGGATTTAATTCGTAAACTGCAATATTTGCATTATCATTTGATGAAATAAAAAACATTAAAATCTCCTTCTTTCATAAATAGTAATATATAATATGGAAATATAAAAAAATAGTGATAAAAGATATCCCTTATATTTGTAAATGGAGGAATTTATGAAAAATAATAAGGAAAGTTAAAAATATAATTGACAAATAAACAAATGTTTGATATTATATAACAAATAAGAAATGAGGTTGATGTTATATGAATAACAAACTAATTGGAAATGAAAATAATATTGTATTTTATACAGATGAAGATGATAATGTTAAAGTTGAAGTTATGTTACAAGATGAAAATGTATGGCTTAATATAGAATCTTTAACTAAATTATTTAAAATAGACAGAACTGGAATTACAAGACATATAAATAATATTTATAAAGATGAAGAATTAGAAGAAAAATCAACTTGTGCAAAAATTGCACAAGTTCAAAAAGAAGGAAATAGAAAGGTTTTAAGAAATATTTCATATTATAATTTGGATATGATAATTTCAATAGGATTTAGAGTAAACTCAAAACCTGCTATTAAGTTTAGAACTTGGGCAAATAAAATACTAAAAGAATATCTTATAAAAGGATTCGCTTTAAATGATGAGAGATTTATTAAAGGTAACAAATATGATGCTAAATATTTTGATGAGTTACTAGAAAGAATAAAAACAATTCGTACAAGTGAAAGAATGGCTTATCAAAAAATAACGGACTTATTTATAGCAACTGCAGTTGATTATAATCCAAAATCAGAAGAAGCATATACATTTTTTAAAATAGTCCAAAACAAATTGCATTATGCAATTTCTGGACATACTGCTGCAGAACTTATTTATAATAGAGTAGATTCTAATAAAGAACATATAGGACTTACCAGTTGGCAAAATAGTCCAGATGGTTTAATATATAAATATGATGTAACAATAGCCAAGAATTACTTAAATGAAGAAGAATTAAATAAATTAAATGATTTAACTAACTTCTTTATTGTTTTTGCAGAAGATGAAGCAAAAGAAAGACATATAATGACAATGCAAGATTGGATTGAGGCAACAGATAATTTATTAAAATTTAGAAGAAAGAAAATATTAGATAATGCAGGTTCCATTTCCCACGATCAAGCTATTGAAAAAGCCAATAAAGAATATGAAAAATTCAAAGTAAAACAAGATATGCAATATATTTCTAGTATGGACAAAATGTATCAAAGATATTTGAAAGAAAATAATAATAAATAACAATTAAAAAATTCATTAAGTGTATATTAATTCACTAAATGAACTTTATATATTTTACAGCCAATAGCTCTAAATTTTTTAAACCGACAAGTCGGCATATAATGGTTTGTAGGAGCTAAAGCTCCAACTTAGGGCATTTAATTGACAACATCATGGAACTGAAGAATTAGCACACTTAGAAATGGTTGGAACAATAGTACACCAATTAACAAAAGATGCTACTATTGAAGAAATAGAAGCAGCAGGATTAGCACCTTATTATACAGACCATGGTCTAGATGTATATCCATCATCAGCAGCTGGCGTACCATTTACAGCAGCATATATTGCATGTAAAGGTGATCCAATAGCAAACTTACAAGAAGATTTAGCAGCAGAACAAAAAGCAAGAGCAACTTACGAAAAATTAATAAATTTATGCAGAGATAATCCAGATGTAATAGACCCATTACGTTTCTTAAGACAAAGAGAAGTAGTACACTTCCAAAGATTTGGAGAAGCATTAAGAGGAGTACAAGACAAGTTAGCACAAAAGAAATTTTATATGAATGATATGAAACCATATAATAATGATTGCGGATGTAATAATTAAAAAAAGAATTATTTAAATAAATGCAAGTAAATCCCTAAGTAAATTAGCTACTATAGGGATTTATTAATGTTGTAGGAAAGTTCTCCAAATTTCAAAGGTATTTTAAAATGCAAATATTTTCCTAAAATTACCCTGAAATATAATCAAAATTAAATTGACAAAAAACTACATAAATATTAAAATATAATTAGGTGATATAATGAAAACAAAAGAGAAAAAAATAAAAATAACACTAAAAAGCATCATATATCTTTCTTTTATATTTTTTTTGGCATTATATTCAATAATGTTTTATAATATGTATTTTCCGTCAAATAAATCATATACCAAAGAAACTATTGCAAAACCAGAAATAAAAATAAGCAATGCAAATGAAATAGATTTAGAAAATATAATAAAACAAAATACAGATAATAGCCAAACAGAACAAATTACAAGGAAAGAAGAAGTATTGGAATATTTAACACAATATAGAACCAACAAAGATATTCCAAAAGGAATATCTTATGTAATACAAGATGGAAGAGAAGGGAAACAAGAAATATTAATAAAAACAATATATGATAATAATGGAAATGTTATATCAGAAGAACAAATAGGAACAACAATAACAAAAGCATCAGCTAATAAAATAGTTGAAATAGGTGGAGCTGATTATAAAAGCGATTATAAAGTTAAAGTTGGTGATAAAATTTATATAACATCAGATGTATTAGCTATTTGGGAAGAACCATCAGAAGAAAGTAGAAAGATTACTACTTTAAATCAAAATGATGAAGTTAAAGTTATAGAAATAAAACAAAATTGGTACAAAATACAATATAAAAATATTAATGGTTGGATAAAATCAGAGGCAACTATATATTTAAATCCGAATGTTGGAAATGAACAATCACAATACTTAGGAACAAAAACAAAACAAGAGTTATTATCTCAATTAAAATTTGATATGAAGTTAAATAAGCCAAGTGGATTTTCATTAGAACAATTTAAGAAAGTATTATCAGATGCAAAAGATATAAATAAAATATTTGAAAAAAATGCAGAATACTTTTATTACATAGAAAAACAATATAATATAAATGGAATATTTGTTGCATCAGTTGGAATTCATGAAAGCGCATGGGGAACGTCAAAAATAGCTATTGATAAAAACAATTTATTTGGGTATGGAGCTTATGATTCAAATCCTTATAATGGTGCATATAATTTTACAAATTATTCACAAAGTATAGATTTAATAGCAAGAGTATTTATGAAATATTATTTAAATCCAAGTGGTACAAATATATATGCAAATGAAAAGGCAGTTGGAACATATTATAATGGGGAAAATTTATCTGGAATAAATAATAAATATGCTACAGATAAAAATTGGGCAAGTGCTGTTTTCTCTTATATGAAATATTTATATAATAAATTATAAAAGTTTTGTAAAATTCCTTGATATTTTTATAAAGTTATTGTATGATATATAAGTATAAAAGACGTGAAATGAGCTATTAAGGAAAATAAGAAAGGAGCTAAAAAAATGAAAAAAGCAGTAGCAATATTTGCAATATTGATAATACTAATAGGAATATCAAACTTTTTTAATCAATCATTAGCAGTAGAACGAGCGATAGATGAGAAAACAGAAAGCCAATTAATAGAAATAAAAGAAACACAAACAAAATCGCTAGAGGATTATAAAGAAAAATATGGTTCAGATGCGTATGGACTAGTTGCATATATTTTGAACATTGTTAGAATATATAGTATACCATTTTGTTTTTTAGGAATAGCTATAGGTGCAATACATCAGTATGTAATAGGTATAAGAAAATTAGATACATTAGAAAAAGGAATGGGGTTAGTTGTAACTTTTATTACATTATTAATAATATGCCAAATTTTACCATTAGCATTTGCAATGTTTATAAAATTTGGAAGGGGGTAACAAATGAAAGTTTTATTTGCTGTAAGTAATGAAGAAATATCAGAATCAATTGTGAAAAGATATCAAAAAGAATATAAAGAAATAATATCATATAAAAATGTTTATTACTTTAATGCAATATTAAAAGAATTACAAAAAGATAAAAATTACGATAGAATAGTAATAAGTGAGGAGTTAGAAGCATTTACTAATGCACAATATACTCAAATAGATAAATTTATATTTGATAAGTTAGATAGTATTAGTGATGAAGCTTCAAATTCAAAAGGAGATAATATACCAATAATATTAATATGTTCTGATAGAAGAGAAAAAGCAGAAGAAATGTTAGTAAAAATTTTTGGTATAGGCATTTATGATGCTTTATTAGGAAATGACAGAAGTGTTGATAATGTTTGTAGATTATTAAATAAACCAAGAACTAAAAAAGAAGCAAAAATATATTATAAAATTGATTCAGAAGATGTTTCTTATCAAGCAGAAAGTGAAAATGATGTTAGTGAAGTAGAAATACAAAATATTTTAGCTCATTATAAAAGATTAGGAAAAGATGAAAAAAGATATGTAGATAGTTTTGATAATATTGCATCACAATATAATGATGTACAACTAAGAATAATTAGTAAATTTTTGCCTTTAAATGTAAGAGCTGTTCTTGAAGAAAAATCTACTAAATATCAACAATTAATATCATATAATAGTAAAGTTTCAGATGATTTAAGAGCAAAAAATGTAAAAAAAGAAAAACAAGAAGGTACAAGTGGAAAACTATTGAATACAAAAAATAATGAAATGCCTTTATCAAAGCCAGTAGTTATACCTTCATCAGTTAATGTAAATAGTACTACCAAGTTAGCAAAGAATAAAAATGTACCTAAAGCGGTAGAACCAGTTATGCAAGAAAAAGTTAGAACAGATGTAAGGAAAATAGGACCAATGTTTGAAGAAACCAAAATGAAAAAAGTGCAAGAAGATACAGAATATCTGGGACAATCATTAAAACAACCAATGACAAGAGGGGAAGAACAAATAAATGAACAACCAGAAATACAACAAATGCAAGATATTTTAGAAGGATTAGCAGAAGAACCAAAAAGAAAAAGAGGAAGACCAAGAAAAAATCCTTTACCTGAAGAAAACAATGTAGAACTTCCAAAAAGAAAAAAAGGAAGACCAAGGAAAAATCCTTTACCTGAAGAACAAACATCATTAGAGCTTGAAAATGTTGAAGAAAATAGTATTTCAAAAAATGGAGATATAGATACTGATGACGTTTTATTACCAGGATTTGAAAATATAGATAATACAGAAAATATATTACCTGGTGTTGAAGATAAAGAAGATATGTTATCAAGGGTTGAAGAAGATGATAGTGATAGCATTTTACCGGGATTACAAGATGATGATATGACTGAAGATGATGATGAAGATGATGCAAATAATGTATTACCAGGTCTAGATGATGAAGAAGATATCTTACCAGGATTACAAAAAAATTATGAAGGAAATAATAGTTTTTCTCAGCCAAGCTCTCAAATGCCACGACAAACATCATACATGAATAATTTTAAAGCTCAAATAGAGCAACCTGTATCAAATATGGCAGATACAAGCTATAATAATTGGGGATATCAACAACAAACAAATACATTACAGGAAACGAGCAATAAATATGAAGATGTTGATATATCTAATTTATTAACATCTGATAAAAAAGTAGCATGTTTTATCGGAACAAGTAAAAATGGTACATCTTTTATTGTTAATAATATGGCAGAGATTTTATCTGGAATGGGTATAAATACAGCAATATTAGATACTACGAAAAATAGAAATTCATATTATATATATACAAAAAATGAAGAAGAACTAAGAAAAACAGCAATGGAAAGTATAAATTGTTTATTACAAGGTGAAGCAAGAGGTATACAAGTAAATAAAAATCTTAGTGTATATACATCATTGCCAGACGAAACAGAAGGAATAGAAAATGCAGGAAAAATTTTGCAAACATTATTACAAAGACATTCTTTAGTATTAATAGATTGCGATTTTGAAACACCAATAGAATATTTTGAAAAAGTGCAAGAAATATATTTAGTACAGTCTTTTGATATATTAACAATACAACCTTTAACAGCATTTTTAAGAGAGTTAAAATCAAAAGATATAATAAAGCAAAATAAATTAAAAATAGTATTAAATAAGGCTGTAAAAGTTAGAGGAATTGATAATAAAACAATAATAGGAGGAATGGCATATTATAATGACCCTGCAATGTCTTTTATGACAGAGTTATTTGATAAAAATACAATAAGATATATAACAATTCCATTTAATGAAGATGTTTATACAAGATATTTAGAGAATATAATAAATTGTGAAGTATCAATAAAAGGATATCCAAAAAATATGATACAGATATTTAATGAATTGGCAAATATGATATATCCATTAATTTCAGGAAAATCAACATATATGCCACCTAAAGTAGAAAGAAATACATTTACTCCAAGTATGAATTCAACACTTGATCAAATGAAAAGAAGATATTAAATTGCATAGAATAGGGGGGAAAAAAAGTGTTAATAGCAATAGTAATAGTATTAATATTGGCAGTGATGATATTAATAATATATAATCTTAGTATTCATAAAAAAATACAAACATATAAAAATATTAATCAAAAAATAAATAATTTATCAGTAGTTCAAGATTTTATGAGTACAATTGGAGAAACATCAACTGTAGATGAAAAAATAAAAAAAATAAACAATATTTTAATAGAAAAGTATGAAATAAAGTACTCTACTATAGTTGTTTTCAATGGAGCTGAATATGAAATTAAAGCATCAAATGTAGACGAAAGACATTGGGAAGCACTAAAATCTTTACAAGATGTAGATATGTTTAAAGATAGTATATCACAAGCAACCCCTAAATATGTTACTGTAAATAATAATCAAGAAAGATTACCATATCAACAAATGGAATTTGGAAGAGCAAAATCAGCAATATTTTTTCCATTATATATAGATAATGTTTATATAGGATATTGGATAATAGAAAGTGGTACACCACATGATTTTGATAACGTTGATACTACTGTTTTAGAAGTAATAAAAGATAATATAGTATCAGTTTTAAAAACAGTAGTACATCAAAAAACACTTGAAACAATAGTTAGAAAAGACTTATTCTCAGGATTATATTCAGAGGAGTATTTATATGGAGAAGGAAGAAAAATTATAGATCAATATACAACATCTACAATATGTATGTTTAAAATAACAAATTTAGAGGAAATAAATCATAAATGTTCAAGAGAATTAGGAAATGAAGTAATAGAAAATATAAGTGAACATATAAAAGAAAATATATCTGACCAATATGTATTTGTAAGATATATGGGACCAAAATTTGTTATTGTATTTTCAGGAGTAGAAATAAATGGTGTTGCAGATTATATAAATGATTTGAAAGAAAATATTGAACAAACAAAAATAATATCTAATGAAGATGAAAGAATAGGAGCTTTTCCAAGATTAAACTTTACAATATCAACTTATTATAAAGGAACAGGATTAGAAGAAATATTAAAAAAATTAGAAGAATATCTAGATAATTGTGATGTAAATGAAAGTGATATTACGCATATATAGTAAAAAATATACAATGAGGCATAAAATTCTTTCATAAGCAGATTTGTGCCTAAGAAAGGAAGGAAAAAAATGGATTTTGATAAAACAATGAATTTTCAAGTTGAAAGAGAAGAAAATACAAAAGCAAGAGAAATCTTAAAAGAAGTATATGACTCATTAACAGAAAAAGGATATAATCCAATAAACCAAATAGTAGGATATATATTATCTGGAGATCCTACATATATAACAAGCTATAATAATGCAAGAAATAAAATAAGAACAATTGAAAGAGATGAACTATTAGAAAAAATGGTTAAAAATTATATCGGACTAGAATTAGGAGAATAAGAAATAATTTCTAAAAAATATAAAATACTTATTATAATGTAAATAATAAAGGAAAAAATAAATAATGAGAAAATTAGGAATTGATTATGGTGATGCTCGTGTTGGAATTGCAATTACAGATCCACTAAATATAACTGTACAAGGATTAGAAACTATAAAAACAAATGGATCAGACAAAACAATTTTAAAAAGGTTAGACGAAATTTTAGCAGAATATGAAATAGATACAATTGTTGTAGGAATGCCATTAAATTTAAAAGGAGAAAAAACAACTAGAGCAGAAATTACTGAACAATTTATTCATAAACTAAAATGTAAATATAATAAATTAATAATCGAAACTATAGATGAAAGACTAACAACTGTTGCAGCACATAAAACAATGAATTTTTTAGATATAAATAAGAATAAAAAGAAAAATATAGTAGATACTATATCTGCGGTATATATTTTAGAAATGTATATTAATAAAAATTAATATTATTATGCTTTAATTAGTTTTTAGATTGCCTCGTAACAATTTATAACAATTTATTAACAATATTTTTAGAAAAATATTGCAAAAAAATAAAAAGTAGGTTATTATAATATTGATATTTAATTAATTTAAATATATAAATTTATTGTAAAGTTAAAAAAATTTTAATTTTATGATGAACGAAGTTATTTGTAAATCAATAAATAAAAAAGATTTTGATTTATGATGACTGAAATGAAAGGAGAAAAATAAAATTATGGATGAAAATTATGAAGGAGAAGATTTAGATAACATAGTAATATTAAATGATGAAGATGGAAATGAAGTAAAATTTGAATTTTTAGATTTAGTAGAACTAGATGATGAAGAATATGTTGTATTACTACCAGTAACAGATGAAGGAGAAGAAGATGATGGAGAAGTAGTAATATTAAAAATAGAAGATAATGATGATGAAGAATCTGATGAAGAATCATACGTAAGTGTAGATGATGAAGATACATTAAACAAAGTATTCGAAATATTTAAAGAAAAATTTAAAGATGACTTTGATTTTGTAGATTAATAAAGAGCGGATACAAATCGCTCTTTTTTATATTATAGGAAAGTTTTATGAATTTCCTATAATATAAAAAATTGGAT
>CANQTJ010000056.1 GCA_947626705.1 uncultured Clostridia bacterium
TTTCTGTAAATATTTTTATTTTAATTATAAAATTTAATATATGGAAGTTAATAAACTCCACAGGTGTGGATTTAAACTTGCAATTCCCAGCTGGATGGGAAAATGCAAAAGAAATAAAATATTCTCAAGGATTTACTAAACCTGCTCCTCGTGATTTTGTAGGATTTCGGGCCTTTAACTGAACCAGAAGCTTTAGCTATTTACAACTTCACTCTTTCGCACAACTTTTATTTAACTATATCCTATCATACACAAGGTAAAGAAATTTATTGGAATTTTCAGAATATCAATCCTCCTCGTGGTTATGAAATAGGCATACGTTTTGCAAATTCTAGTGGATATTTATTAACAGATGTACCTTATAATTCTAGTTTTGCAGGCTATAAAGATTGGTTTATTCAAACTTATAATCGTCCAGGATATACCATTGAAGCTGGTATTGGGCAAAATCCTCTTCCTATTTCTCAATTTGATGAAATTTATCAAGATAATATCGGAATTTTAGTATTAGGAGCTTTACTATAAGATATTATTATTAATGATTTAAAAATACAGACAAAATTTTAAAAGACAAGAAATATTTACTTGTCTTTTAAATCTATTTTAAATATAATAATTCTTTAACTCTAACCTCTAGCTCTAATTCTAGCTCTAACTCTACCTTCTAACTCTAATTCTAATTTTAACTAGCATTCTGACTAGCATTGTTGTAACCTACATTTTACTTTATTTTATGCTGTTTCTCTATCTTTTTTGTCTGGTAAATGTCTATTTTTTTTAATTTTCATTTGTTCTTTGTCTTTATCTTTACTAATTACTACTTCTGGGTCTGATTTGTTTAATACAGTTTCTTTATTTATTATACATTTTGAAATGTTATTAGTTGAAGGAATTTCAAACATGATATCTCTCATTATTTCTTCAATTATTGAACGTAGTCCTCTTGCTCCTGTTTTTCTTTCTATTGCTTTATCAACAATAGCATCTAGTGCATCTTGCTCAAATTCAAGTTCTACATCATCCATTTCTAATAATTTTTTATATTGTTTTACTAATGCATTTTTAGGTTCAGTTGCTATTTTTATTAAAGCTTCTTTGTCTAAATCTCTAAGTGTTGCAATTATTGGCAATCTTCCTATAAATTCTGGTATTAATCCATATTTTAATAAATCTTGTGGTAACATTTCTTGAAAAATTTCATATTTATTAATTTCTTTTTGACTTTCTATATTACTTCCAAATCCTATACTTTTCTTACCTGTTCTATCTTTTATAATATTTTCTAGTCCTTCAAATGCTCCTCCACAAATAAATAGTATATTTTCTGTATTTATTTGTATCATTTCTTGATTTGGATGTTTTCTTCCTCCTTGTGGTGGTACTGATGCTACTGTACCTTCTATTATTTTTAATAGTGCTTGTTGGACACCTTCTCCACTAACATCTCTTGTAATTGACAAATTTTCTGATTTTCTTGTTATTTTATCAATTTCATCTATATATACAATCCCTTTTTCTGCTTTTTGAATATCTCCATCTGCTGCTTGTATAAGTTTCAATAAAATATTTTCAACATCTTCTCCAACATATCCAGCTTCTGTAAGCGTTGTCGCATCAGCTATTGCAAATGGTACATTTAAAATCTTTGCTAATGTCCTTGCAAGAAGTGTTTTTCCGCAACCTGTTGGACCTAAAAGTAATATATTACTTTTTTGTATTTCTACATCATCATCTTTTTTATCATTGCTTTCATGTGCTATTCTCTTATAATGATTATATACTGCTACTGACAATGTTTTCTTTGCTTCTTCTTGCCCTATTACATAATCATCTAAAACTTGCTTAATTTCTTTAGGACTAGGTATTTTATCTAAATCATTTAAATCATATCCTATTTCTTCTTCCTCATATACTTCAGCTGCTATTATACTTGTACAAAGATCTACACATTCATCACAAATATATACTCCAGGTCCTGCAACTATTTTTTTTACATTTTCTTGTGATTTTCCACAAAATGAACATCTTACATTTTTAGGTACATCATTTTTAGCCATAATTTTTTTCAATCCTTTCTAAAGTATAAATCATAATTTTTTTACATTCTTTTATCCATTATTCCATCTATTAATCCATATTCTAATGCTTCTTGAGCTGTCATATAATGATCTCTTTCTGTATCTCTTTCTATTATTTCTATTGGTTGACCCGTTTTTTCACTTAATAATTTATTTAATTTTTCTCTTGTTCTTATCATATGGTCAGCATGTATTTTAATTTCAGTCGCTTGACCTGAAATTCCACCACCTTGACCTCCTATTAATGGTTGATGTATTAATATTTCTGAGTTTGGTGTTGCAAATCTTTTTCCTTTTTCACCATTTGCTAATAAAACTGCTCCAAAACTTGCTGCTAATCCAACACATATTGTTGTTACTGGACATTTTATATAATTCATTGTGTCTATAATTCCCATTCCATCTGTTATAGAACCTCCTGGTGAGTTTATATATAAAAATATCTCTTTATCAGGATCTTCTGACTCTAAAAATAATAATTGTGCAATTACTAAACTTGCAGATGTTGCATTTACATCTTCTCCTAAAAATATAATTCTATCTTTTAATAATCTTGAGAAAATATCATATGATCTTTCTCCTTTACTTGTTTGTTCAATTACATAAGGTACTAAACTATTTTTCTCTAACATTATTTTTCCTCCTTTATTGCCAATCAAATATATTGACATATTAATTTTTTGTAAAATTTTAATAAAAGGCTGGTAATGAACTTAAATTACTTTTTTCACCCCAACCTTTGTTTTTTTATTTCATTTTTGCATTTTTTACTAATAATTCTAAAGCTTTTTCTGATTCTATTCCATTTTTTATGTATTTTCTTACATTTTCATTTTTTAGGAATGTTTCATCATCTGGTTTTCCATAATTTTTTGCCATTTCTTTGACTTTTTCTACTATCTCGTCTTCTGTTGCTTCTATTTTCTCTGCTTTAATTACAGCTTCTAACATTAATCTTGATTTTATAGCTTCCATTGCTTGAGGTTCATATTCTTTTTTTACTTCTTCAACTGTTTTACCCATTATTTGAAGATATTGATTTAGCTTTATACCTTGATATGATAATCTATTTTCCAAATTCTTTAACATATCTTCTATTTCTGTTTCTACCATTCCAGATGGAATATCAACTTTTACATTTTCACACACGGCTTTTATTACAGCATCTTCTGTTTCATATTTTTGTTTTTGTTCATTTTCTTTTTCTAATTTATCTTTGATGCTTTTCTTTAACTCTTTTAATGTATCAAATTCACTTACATCTTTAGCAAATTCGTCATCTAATTTTGGTAATTCTTTTTTCTTTATTTCATGTAATTTTACTTTAAAAGTAGCATCTTTTCCTGCTAAATCTTTTGAAAAATATTCTTCTGGAAATTTTACATTAATCTCTTTTTCTTCATCAATTTTCATTCCAATAATTTGATCTTCAAATCCTGGTATAAATGTGTTACTTCCTATTTCCAATTCATGTCCTTCAGCTTTTCCACCTTCGAAAGCTACTCCATCAACAAATCCTTCAAAGTCTATTACAGTTATATCTCCTTTTTGTACTGCCCTATCATCTATTGATATTAATCTAGAATTGTGTTCTTGTATATGTCCTAATTCATGTTCTATATCTTCATCTGATACAGTATACTCTATTTTGTTTATTTCTATACCTTTATATTTTCCTAATTCTGCTTCAGGTTTTGTTTGGAATATTGCTGTAAATATTAAGTCTTTTCCTTTTTCAATTTGTTTAACATCAATATCTGCCTTACTTACTACTTCTATATTATTTTTTGTTAATGCTTCTTCTAATTCTCCTGGTACTACTTCGTTAAATGCATCTTCATAAAATATTTCTTTTCCATAATATTTTTCTACTATATTAATTGGAGCTTTTCCTTTTCTAAATCCTGGTATATTGAAATATTTTGCACTTTGAAAATATACTTTTTTTATTGCTTCATCAAATTTTTGTGCTTCTATTGTTAATTCTAATTTTACTTCATTTGCATTTTTTGTTTTTTCAACTTTACATTTCATTGTTAAATTCAATCCTTTCATTTTTTTCTTAATAGCTTATATATTATACCATATTTTTATTAATTTGCAAGGATTTTTTCCATAATTTTAAAAAAAATACTTGTTTTTTTTATTTATTTGTGTTAAACTTGTTATTAGTCAATTTATTTTTTAATTAGGAGGTGCAAAATAATGGCTAAATGTGCAGTTTGTGGTAAAATACAAAGTAATGGTAATAAGCTTAGCATTACTCGTTCACATATAAGTAAAAGAAGTCCAAGAACATGGAAACCAAATTTAAGAAGTGTTAAAGCTATAATGGAAAATGGTGAAACTAAAAGAATTCACGTTTGTGCAAAATGTTTAAAAAATGGTAAAGTAAAGAGAGCATAAGCTCTTTTTTTGTTGTATATTTTATAAAGACCGCAAAATCTGCGGTCTTATTAATGTTATTTTAATAATGATTTAATCTTTTATTCCAAAAATCAATTTTACAAATCCTCGTAAAAATTTCGGAACTTTTTTTACAACTATAGTCATATGTAATACCTCCTTTTTTAGCAAGCTAGCCACATTAAACCAACACAGGCTAATGCAATCCCAATTATAAATAGCCAACCTGTAAGAGGAAGTAATAATACCAATAATATTCCAAGACCTATACCTATTAATACAACTCCTATTGTCTTTTTTAATGCACAAAACATATTATTACCTCCTTATATAATATATTATATTAACTTATTTATTTTATTGTTCCTTTTTATGTTACTTCATATTTTTTTAGTTTCTTTGAAAAATATCAAAACTAAAAAAATATTTCTATTGATTTTTAATATGTTTGATTTTATAATATATTTATATAAATTTTATAAGTGAGGAAATTATATGAAAAAAGAAGATGTAAAAAATTTCGTTAAAATATTAAAAGAAACATATCCAGATGCAACTTGCAGTTTAAACTTTGAAACACCTTTTCAAATAGTTGTAGCAGTAATGCTTTCCGCTCAATGTACTGACGAAAGAGTTAATAAAATTACTCCAATGCTTTTTGAAAGATGTAAAACTATTAAAGATTTTGCTGATATAGATATCAAAGAACTAGAAGATATTATTCATTCTTGTGGATTTTATAAAAATAAAGCAAAAAATATAAAATTATGTGCAAAACAAGTTCTAGAAAAATTTGATGGCAAAGTTCCTAAAAATATGAAAGATTTACAGAGTTTAGCTGGTATTGGTAGAAAATCAGCTAATGTTGTTATGTTAGAAGCATTTGGAATAGCTAATGGTATAGCAGTAGATACTCATGCTAAAAGAATATCAAATTTAATGGGGCTTTCTAAAGAATCTGACCCATCTAAAATTGAACAAGATTTAATTAAAATCTTTCCTAAAGAATACTTAAAAGATATTAATCATTTACTTGTTTGGCACGGAAGAAATACTTGTATTGCTAGAAAACCAAAATGCAATATTTGTAGTGTTAATAAATATTGTTACTATTATAGTAAATTCTGAGAGCTTCCTTATAATATAAAATAATTATGTGGAATTAAAATATTTTTATAATTTTGTTAATTATTTATTAATTAGAACATTTTAATTCCACTTTTTCATATTTTATAACTTCAATATTACTATTTTTACTTCTTTCCACCATACAATTATAAATTTTATTTCTTAAATTTTCTTGCTGTTCTTTTGGTGTTAAATCTTTATCTGGGAAAAAAGGTCCATCAATATAAGACACTATCTTTACCTTTTTATTATCTTTTCCATAACTTTTATATGTGTTAGTCATACAAAATGAAGGTGTTTTTAATTTTACAGGATATTTAAATGATACTGACTTAAATGGTCTTATTTTTGTATAATATGGCCATATATGTGCTTCTGGAAAAATAGTTATTGATTTTCCACTTTTTATTCTCTTTTCTATTGTTTCTAAAAAATTTTTCATTGCTTCCTTATTATCTGGAATTGGTATAGCTCCTAGCATTTGAACAATATTACCAAGAAATTTCATAGATACATTTTCTGGATTAACTATAAGATAATTTATTTTTGGATATACTGCATTACTTATTAAAAATGTATCAGCAAAACTTTGAGTATGATTTCCATATATAAAATATCCCTTTTTTTTATATTTTTTTATTTTTTCTTTTTCTATATATTTTTTTTTAAATTTAATTTTGGCATATAAATATTTTATAGGTACACTTATTATATTTTGTAAAAGGAATGCACAAGCATTCCATATTACATTTTTATGTATATATTTATAATTTTCATCAATCTTTTTAGGTGTTATTTTAACTTTTGAAAATTCTTCATTTAATTCATCTTTATAATAAATAACTTTTTTATTATTCATTTGCTACTTCTTCTTTCATCGTTGTATATTCAAGTGGAATTTTATAAAATTCTTCATAAATATTTTTCCAAATTTCAAAATTCTGGTTTAACATATTTTCTGTATTTTCTTTTGCATTTAAGTTTTGATTTGGATATATTGGTTCACTTATATTAACTATATACTCTTGAACTGGAAATCCGTCTTCTCCAATAATTTTACTATCTTCCATAGTTATAAATATTGGTATAATTGGCACATTGTTCCTTGTAGCTAATTTAAAAGCTCCATGTTTTAATGGCTTTGGCTTTCTGTAATTCCACCATAAGCTTTGTTCTGGATATATTAGTATAAAATCTCCTTTTTGTAATATTATATCAACAGCTTTCATAAATTCTACCATTGTTCTCTTATTCGAGCTTAATGGTAATGTATCACAATTTCTAAATAAAAATCCATAAAGTCCTGGAAAATTAGTATAATTTCCTTCTCTTATAACTTTATATAATTTTTTTGTTTCTATTTGACCTGATAATCTAAATACCTTTTCTATTGTAAAACAATCAAATGGATTAAAATGATTACATGTAACAACAGCTCCTGTATTTATTTTACTTAGATTTTCTATTCCATTTATTTGTTTAATAATTAATTTATTATTTTTTAATAAATCATCTAAAAATTTTTCACCTACTTTATTTGCAAATACTCTTTTTATTTTACTTGTCATTTTTGTTCTTAAATAATCTATATTTTCTGGAGTTAAAACTATTGTTGGTGGATCATCTTCTGCATCTATATCAAATTTTCCTTCTTTTTCAAGTATTTCTATCTTTTTTAATACATTCAATCTGTCTTCTGACTTTTTTAATATATTTTCTTGATTATATGTATTATCCTTTTTTATTGATTTAGTTAGCTTTTTTACTGATTTCATAAAACTATCTCCTATTAAACCTATCATCGCCTACACAGTTAGCTTCTTTTTGTGCAATTTCTAAAAGTCTTTTGCTATTTTCTCTATCAATTTTTTTATCTTCTTCTGTATAATTTTCTTTAATTTTCTGTATTGTTTCTAAAAATTCAGTTTCTTTTGCATATTTCCAAAAATATTTTTGATATAAAATATCATCAAAATGCCATGGTTTATATGCTAAATTATAATGAATTAATTTTATATCTTCTTCTTTTATTTCATCTCCTGGTATTGGCATTTTATTCCATTCTTTTTTTAATAAAGTTACTCGTCCTTTACATAGTCTATTTAAATAATCTTGGTCTTGCGCTACTGTAAACTTTACTGTTTCTAATAAATATAAAAATTTTTCTTGAAATTTGAATTCTCTAAGTTCTTTTAAGTTCATTAATAGAATACCTGCATTAAAATAATTTTTATAACTTGAAATTCCTACGACCTTTTCCACATAATCTTTAAAAATGTCTATATTTTGTACAGCTCCATCAGGAATACCAGCAACTAAATTATCTCCCATTTGTGAATTGTATAAATCTGCAACATCGGATAAAAATACTATATCGCTATCTAAATATAATGCTTTATCATATTGTGTAAAAATTTCTGGTATAAATAGTCTAAAATATGTAGTTTTTGTATAATAATCACGTGTATATAATTTATCTTTTATTTTATCTATATAATCATTAACTAATACAAATTGTATTTTTATATTTTCTTTTTCATATTTAATAATTTTCTCTTTATTTTCTTCACATATATTTGTATATAATATTCTAATATTATAATAATTTTCTTTTGATGAATGTTCTACCAGTGATTGCATTGCAACTGCTAAAAAAGGTATATATCCATCATCTACTGCAAAAAATATTGGTATTTCATTTAAATTTTTATTCATTTATTTTTTCCCCTTTATTCGTTTCATATTGTTTTTTTAATTTTATATATTCATTTAAATCTTCATCAAATGTATGGCATTTTAATATATTATGTACTTCTTCTATATTCCATTGTTTATAATTCTCTGTATGAGGATATGGTTTCCACATAAGTCTTTTGCAAAAATGACAAATAACTGTATCTTTCTTGTCAAATTTTGACTGTTCATTATATATTCTTGGTAACAAAAGTTTTTTTGTCGTAGCTTTATATATTGCATCTTGGTCTGCAAACAACATTTTTTTAGTTCTTATTAAATTTCTAGCTTTTTTTAATAAATTAGTTTCTTTTATTTTTTTCATATTTAACAATAACATTCCTGCATTTATATAATCTGGCCATATAAATACTGAACCGTATTTTTCCTTTACAGCTGCATACTCATACTCTGTAATATCTATATTATATAACTTTGAAATATCATCTCCTGCCATCATATCTATATCAAGATATAAAATTTTATCTGGCATTTCTGGAACTAAATCTACTAACAATCTAAGCAATGTATATGGCGTACAATATGCATTCTCGTTTTTACAATAACCAAATTCTTTTTCATATAAATCTGTAACATCAACTTTTTGTACTTTGTTTTGTTCATTTTTAGACTTAACAACTTCATCTAAAAATTCTATTTGCTCATCTTTAATTGATGTATATTCTTTTCTTATTCTAGTTATTTCTGCTGTAAATATATACACATTTATATTTTCTTTAGTTTTATTTACTATAGATATTAATTGTGTAAGTGCTCCATCAAAAACTTTTTCATTTCCACATAAAAGTAAATTCATAACTTTCCCCTATTACTTTTTAATCTATTTTATTATATATTACATCAGTATTTTTTTCAATATTTTTACTCTTAAAAATATTTATTAATGTTATTATACCACTTATAATTATTAATAAATAAAAACTTATTCCCCTATTTAACAATATTGCTCCATTAATCATATTTTGCGGTATTATTGATTTAAATATTTCTATAAATCCGCCCTCTGTTACTCCAACAGCACCTGGAGATGGAATACCTGAAACTGTTGCATATAACATTGATTGTATTGACACTATCTTTATAAAATTATATTCATTTAATCCAAATGAACAATATACCCAATATGTAATACTATAAAATGCTATAAATTGTATATATGTAGTTAATATAATTTTTAATATTATTAACTTATTATTTTTTATATAATCACTACTATTTTGATATTTGCTTAACTCACTTTCTAATTTCATTTTTTTATCTTCTATATTTTTAATTTTTAATTTTTTCATCACTTTTATTAAAAAAACAATTAATTTATTTAATAATTTTTTTGAAAAAATTGCTATTAAAAGTAGAGTTAATGCACTTGCATTTAATAATATTCCTAATATAAAAAATACTATTAGTGTATTATTCAAATATTTATAATTAAATATAACACTTATTAATGCTATTGATATAGTTACTATTTGCATACTACTTAAGTTTATTAATAATGCCAATGTTGAATTTGCTATCGAAATATTTTCTTTATACATATAGTATATTTGCATTGGCTGTCCTCCACTAGCTGCTGGAGTTATTCCACTAAAAAAAAATCCTATTAAAGCATACTTTATATTTTTTAATAAATTTGACTTTTCAT